>JAFAHL010000160.1 GCA_019237215.1 Hyphomicrobiales bacterium
CGGCGAACTTGCCGACGCGCGCGCGAATGCGCGGGCGCGGGCGGCGGAGAAGCGCGCCGAAGCCAAGGCCAAGGGCTACGAAGGCGAGGCGTGCGGCGAATGCGGCAACTTCACGCTCGTGCGCAACGGCACGTGCCTCAAATGCGATACGTGCGGGAGCACCACGGGGTGCTCCTGACGCTCATTCTTTGTAACTGATGATCAATCGCGCTCGTCGTGCGCCCTCTCCCCGGGCAAGCGGGGGGAGGTTGCGAGTCTGCTGCTATTTCCTGTGAACCACCGCCGCAGCCTCGATGGCTCGGCACGCGCGCATCCACGCTGTAGAGCGGCGGGTTTCCGCTGCCACGCCACACAGCAGCTGGCTGCAATAGGCAAGCTTGATCGGCTTGCCCTGCGCCTCGGCTCGCGGGGGCGAGCGGAGAGAATTTCATTAGCTCAATCGCGTCATTGCGAGCACGCGTGTATACTCGCGCGTGAGCTCAACCGACGTTTCGATGAAGGAGGCTCCCATGTCAGCGCAACCTCGCAAGGTCGTGCACCCCGACATCAAGCCCGAGAACACGCCGCAGCTGGCTTCGCGCTACCTCGACGTCCCCAACATGCCGTGGGAACCGACCAAGTTCGCGGGGATTCGGATCAAGGTGCTTTATAGCGACGACAGCGGCATGACCACGGCGCTGTTCAAGCTCGATCCGGGCGCGGTCGTGCCGCTGCACGAGCACACCGCGCTGGAGCAGACCTTCATGCTCGAGGGCATCCTTGAGGATCACGAGGGCGCGTGCGGACCGGGTCAGTTCGTCTGGCGGCCGGCCGGCAACCGGCACGAGGCGGTGGCGCCCAACGGCGCCGTCATCCTCGGCTTCTTCCTCAAGCCAAATCGCTTTGCCCGCGGCGAGCGCTTCTTCACCGAGGACGGGCAACCCTGAGGCCGGCGATGACCTCATTGGCGCGCGAGACCTCGAGAGCAGTGTTGGGCAGAGCAGTGTTGGGCAGAGCAGTCTTGGGCAGGGCAGTCTTGGGCAGAGCAATCTTGGGCAGAGCAGTCTTGGGCTGCGTCCTCATCATGCTTCTCGCCGCCGTGGCCGGCTGCTCCGACTTCGACCTTTGGGGGAAACCGGAAAAAGTCGTCGATCCCAACGCCTTTCCGGAAGACTACAAAAAGGACGTGCTGACATACGTGAAAACCCATCCCCGCGAGTTCCTGAACGCGCGCGACGCTTCGATCTCGGCGCCCGCGCAGAAGCAATTCGGAACGCAAAGCCGGTATTTCGCCTGCCTGCGAGTCAACGGTCCCGATTGGCGCAAGGAGAAGATGCTGGTGTTCTACTCCGGTGCGATCAATCAATTCATCGATGCGGAGGGCGACCAATGCAGCGCCGCCGCGTATCAACCGTTCCCCGAGCTGGTGGCGGAGGTCAGCGAGTTGAAGGGGAAGAAATGACGGGAGATTTTTCCCGCCTTCGCCGACGAGACGGACGTCGGTACGACGTCCATGATGTCCGCGCGCGAACGCAACAGCCTTGCCGCCGCCAACGAGCGTATACAGCCTTGAATTGCAGAGAGGCTCCGAGATGGCTGGCGGGAGCGCTGGGTGTCGAAAAATAGGGGCGCGGGGCGCTCTGTTTCCGCCTGTTATTTACGAGAAATTGCACGCATCGCGAGTAGTATTTGCGGTGCTCAACCCACATCGTTATGCAACTCATGGCTGTGCGGCTCGCGTCTGCTGCGCGCTTGCGCTAGGTTCGCCGCAGGAGGTCGCCGTGGCGCGCGTGCGAATGATCAAGCCGGAAGAGGCGGACGCCGACACCCGCAAGGTCTACGACGGCGTGCGCAAGCAGTGGGGACGGATCAGCCACTTCTCCCAGGTGCTGGCGCATCAGCCGGCCGCGCTCGCGGGCTGGATGCTGCCGAACGAGACCATTCGTCTCGCCAACGTCAAATCCGACCCCGACTACGTGAAGATCCAGCAGCTCGTCATCATCAAGACATCGGCGCTCAACCAGAGCGCCTATTGCATGTCGCACAACGTGCCGCTGGGCAGGAAGATCGGGCTCACCGAGGCGCAGATCAAAGCCGCGCAAGGCAGCGACTACATGCACTCTCCCGACCTCGACGACCGCCAGAAGGCGGCGATCCGCTGGGCCGAAGCCGTGACGCTGCTCACGGCGCGCGACGACGATGCCGCCTTCGCCGCGATGAAGCAGCACTTCAGCGAGAAACAGATCGTGGAGCTCACGGTGTTCTGCGGCATGTGGAACTATTCGAACCGGCTGTGCGAGGCCTTGCACGTCGACCTCGAGCGCCCGGACAAGCGCATCGAGTTTCAGCAGCCGTAGGCGCAGGCCCATGTCCGCACCCAAGACCTATACCGGCGGCTGCCATTGCGGCGAGGTGCGCTTCGAGGTGACGACCGATCTCGGCAAGGTCGTCGCCTGCAACTGCTCCATTTGCCAAAAGCGCGGCGCGCTGTGGTCGTTCGTGCCGCCGGCAAGCTTCGCGCTGCGCGCCGGCGCCGAGGATCTCAAGGACTACCAGTTCGGCAAGAAATCGATTCATCACCTGTTCTGTCCGCAATGCGGCGTGGGCGCGTTCTCGCGCGGAACGAGTCCCAAGGGCGACGAGATGATCGCGGTCAACGTGCGCTGCCTCGACGACGTCGACGCCGCGGCGCTCAGGCCCACGCCCTTCGACGGCCGCAGTCTGTAACCGGGTCAGTCTCACTCACGCCGGCGCGGGTTCGACGCCGTCGCTTCTTTCATCGCTGCAGAACGGCCCGCCCTGATACCAGTCGCCGAACGGATCGGGCGCGAGCTTGGCGTCGGCGGCGAGCGCCGCGGCGCTGTGCTCCTCGGCGCGGCCCTGCGGGCGATAGCCGAGGCGAAAGGCGGCGGCGTTGTCCCACCAGCCGCGCGCATTGTCGGAGGCGCCGTAGAGGATTTCGTAGCGGATGTCGGCGTGCTCGAGGCCGATGCGGATGAGCTGCACGAGGTCTTGCGGCGCCAGCCAAATCGAGAGCCGCCGCCGGTTGACCGGCACCTCGCCGAAGTTGCCGATGCGGATGCAGGTGACGCGCAGTCCGTGCTTGAACGCATAGAGGGCGCCGAGCGCCTCGCCGAACGCCTTGCTCACGCCGTAGCGGGAATCGGGACGCACCGGGGCGTCCACGCCGATGCGGCGCCGACGCGGATAGAAGCCGACCGCATGGTTCGACGACGCGAACACCACCCGTTCGACGCGGTGGCGGCGCGCCGCCTCGAACAGATTGTAGCAACCGATGATGTTGGATTGCAGGATCGTCTCCCACGGCGCTTCGACCGAGAAGCCGCCGAGATGCACGATGCCGTCGACGCCGGCGACGGCGGTCTCGACCGCCGGCAGGCTGGCGAGATCGGCTTCGACGAAGGTCTCGTCCGCCGCCAGGTCGGCGGGCCGCTTGACGTCGCTCAGCCGAATGTTGGGATAGACGCCTTTGAGCAGTTGGCGCAGTCGCCTGCCGATGCCGCCCGCTGCGCCGGTGACCAAAACCGTTTGCATGATGTGCCCATCGCGGTTGGAGAGCGAGACATTCTACCTAACGACTGCCGAGCTGGTTACCTAACGGCTGCCGAGCTGGGCGGCGAGGCGCTCGTAGCGCTTGCGGCTGTTGAGGAGATGCCGGCGCATCGCCGCGCGCGCCTGCAAAACGGCGCGTTTGCGGATCGCCTGCACGATAGCGCGGTGCTCGCGCTGGAAGGTTTCGCTGTAGGCGCGCTTGGCGATGCCGGGCCCGCCGCGAATCGTCTGTCGCGGGATGATGAGGCGTCCGAGATGTTCCAGAAAGCGCCTGAACTGCGGGTTTCCGGTGGCGTCCGCGATGCTGCAATGGAGCGCAAAATCCTGCGCGACCGCGTCTTCGCCGCGCTTGAGGGCGGCGCCGACGGCCTCGAAGCACTCGACGATCCTGCGGATCTGCGACGCCGAGCCGCGATCGGCGGCCAACCCCGCGGCTTCGATCTCGATGCCGGTGCGCAACTCCATCACGTCGAGCACCGCGCGCAGCGGCGACAACGGATCGACGTCGATGCGCAGCGGCCGGCGCGCGTTCTCCGGAACGAAGGCGCCGACCCCTTGACGCGTGACCACGAGCCCATCCGCGCGCAAGGCCGCCACCGCCTCGCGCACCACGGTGCGGCTCACGCCGGTCGCCGCGATCAATTCCTGTTCGGTGGGCAACCGCGATCCCGGTGGGATCTTGCCACTGGTGATGTCGTCGGTGAGACGCGCGACGAGTTCGCCGGTCAACGATCGCGGCGCCGGCAGCGGCTGCGTCACCGAAAGGCTCGGCCTGCTCATGCCCTTGACACTCTGTGCGCGCCGGTCATCATATGATATGACAACTGCTAGCATGAGCCCGCCGACGGATCAACGGGTCCGCGCGGCGGGTCTGCGCAACCAACCAGTCCCGGGAGGACAACCATGAACCGCCGCACCCTGCTCCGCCTCGGCGCCGGCAGCGCGCTCGCCGCGCTCGCGACCGACGTTCCCGCCCTCGCCCAGCAAAAGCTCGTGCTCAAGGCCGCCGACGTGCATCCGCTCGGCTATCCGACCGTGGAAGCGGTCTTGGCGATGGGCAGGAAACTCGAAGCGGCGACCGACGGCCGCCTCAGCATCCAGATGTACCCCTCGATGCAGCTCGGCGGCGAGAAGGAGATGATCGAGCAGGCCCAGGTCGGTGCGCTTGCCATCGCGCGCGTGAGCGTCGGCCCCATGGGCCCGCTGGTTCCCGAGCTCAACGTGTTCAATCTGCCGTTCATGTTTCGCGACGACACCCACATGGAGCAGGTGATCGATGGCCCGATCGGCGATGAACTGCTCAAGAAGCTGTCGGATCATCCGACCGCGGGACTCATCGGGCTTTGCTGGATGAACGCCGGCACGCGCAACGTCTACAACAGCAAGAAGCCGATCAAGAATATCGGCGACCTCAAGGGACTCAAGATCCGGATGATGGGGAATCCGGTCTTCGTCGACACCATGAACGCGCTCGGCGGCAACGGCGTCGCCATGGGCTTCGATCAGCTCGTCAATGCGATGCAGACCGGCGTGGTCGACGGGGCCGAGAACAATTCTCCGACCTACGCGACCGGGCAGCATTACCGCTACGCCAAGTACTACTCGCTCACCGGGCATCTGATGATCCCGGAAATCCTGGTGTTCTCCAAGAAGATCTGGGACACGCTCTCGAAGGACGATCAGGCGCTGATCGCCAAGTTTGCCAAGCAAGCGCAGCAGGAAGAGCGCAAGCTTTGGTACGCGATGGAGGAGAAGTCGAAGAGCGAGATGCAGAAAGCGGGCGTCGAGATCATCAACATCGACGACAAGAAACCCTTCCAGGAAGCGGTTCAGCCGGTGTGGGAGAAATACGGCAAACAGCAGGCCGAGCTGATCAAGCGCATTCAAGACGTGAAATGAACGCCTGATCGCTTGCCGAAGGAGCCGGCCGACCGAGGGATCGCGCCGGCTCTCCTATCGTTCTCGGGGAAGGGACTGCCATGAAGGAACGGTATATCCGGGCGATGGACGCGATCCACAACGCCTGCCTGTTCGTGGCCGGCGCATTTCTCGTCATCATCGTGCTGATCATTCCTTACGGCGTGTTCACCCGTTACGTGCTCAACAGCGCGGCATCGTGGCCGGAGCCGTTGGCGACCCTGTTGATGATCGTGGTCTCGTTTCTCTCCGCCGTGGTGTGCTATCGCGAGTATCTGCACATCGGCGTCGGCGTTTTGCCCACGTTTCTGCGCGAACCGGCCAAGTCATATCTCGGCTGGATCCTCGAAGTGCTGATGCTAACGACGAACCTGTTCATGCTCGTGTGGGGCATCAAGCTCTGCCAGGCGACCTGGCACCAGGACATCCCGGAATTTCCCGTCGTTACCGTCGGCCTTTCCTACTTGCCGATCCCGATCGGCGGCGCGCTCACCGTTTTGTTCGTGATCGAGCGCTTCATGACGCAGAAGTTTTTCTCCGAGCCGGAGCCCGAGACGGTCAGCCAGCTCACCACCGAATAGACCGAAGACGGGATTGCGTCGTGGACATCTTCGTTCTCGTTGGCGGCTTCACCATCGTGTGTCTGATGGGCATGCCTGTCGCCTATGCGCTCGGCATCGCCGCCATTGCCGCCGCACTCTACGGCGGGATCCCGCTTGAAGCGGTGATGCTCAAGGTTGCCGGCGGCATGAGCGGTTTCTCGCTGCTGGCAATCCCGTTCTTTATCCTAACTGGCGCGATCATGGCGGTCGGCGGCATGGCCGAACGCCTCGTCAACCTCGCCAAGGTCTTCGTCGGCTTCATTCGCGGCGGAATGGCGCTCGTCAACATCGTTGCCTCCACGATGTTCGGCTGCATTTCGGGATCTTCCGTTGCCGATACCGCGGCGGTCGGCTCGGTGATGATTCCGCAGATGATCAAGAACGGCTATCCCCGCCTGTTCGCGGTCAATGTCACGATCTCGGGCTCGTTGCAGCCGCTTCTTGTCCCGCCCTCGCACAACATGATCATTTATTCGATCGCCGCGGGCGGCACGATCTCCGTGGCTCACCTGTTCATGGGCGGCATCATCCCGGCCTTGCTGCTCGGCCTGTCGCTGATCATTCTTGTTCTGATCATCGCTTACCGCAACCAATTCCCCAGGGGCGAGATCGTGCCGTTGCGTCAGGCCGCCAAGATGGCCGTCGATGCGATCTGGGGCATGATCACGATCGCGATCATCCTCGGCGGCATCCTGTCCGGCATCTTCACGCCGACCGAATCCGGAGCGGTCGCCTGCATTTACGCCTTCCTCGTCACGATGTTCGTCTACCGCGACGTCAAGTGGAGCGAGGTGCCGAAGCTGATCGCGCGCGTCGTGCGTACCGTCGGCATGGTCATGATCATGATCGGCTTCTCGATCGCCTTCGGCTACATGATGGCGATCATGCGCATACCGGCGAAGGTCACGGAATTTTTCGTCGCGATCTCGAGCGACAAATACACGTTTCTGCTTTACGTCAACGTTCTGCTGCTGTTGCTCGGCACGTTCATGGATCTGGCGCCGATGCTGCTGATCTGCACGCCGATCTTCCTGCCCGTGATCAAAACCTTCGGCATCGATCCCGTGCATTTCGGCATCATCATGATCCTCAATCTCGGCATCGGCCTGCTCACGCCTCCGGTCGGGCCGACCATGGTGGTCGGGTGTGCGATCGGCCGCGTGAGCATGGAGGCGGTGTCGCGCAGCATCCTGATCTTCTACGTGCCGATGCTGATCGTGCTCGCGCTCGTGACCTACATCCCCCAGCTGTCGCTTTGGCTGCCGAACTTGTTGTTGAAATAACCGGCCGCGCGCTGAGAGCCCTGATCGGCGAGGATCGCGTCGCTTAGAGCGAATAGCCGCCGTCAACCACCAGCGTCTGCGCCGTGATCATGCTGGTGTCGGCGCACAAAAATACGATCGCGGCGGCGATATCGGCGGGGGTGCAGGCGCGCTTGAGCAGCGAGCGCTCGATGGCGGCTTGCTTGCGCGCGGCCGGCCACGGCCGCGTCCACTCGGTGTCGACGAATCCCGGCGCCACCGCATTCACCCGCGCCTCGGGCGCAAGCGCCCGCGCCAAATTCTGGGTGAGGTTGATGAGGCCAGCCTTGCTCGCGCCGTAGGCCATGCTGGAGCCCGCCATGTTGCGGCCGGCGACCGAGGCGGTATTGCAAACCGCCCCGCGCGCCGCCTTGAGCGCAGTCGCCGCCGCGCGGGTGCAGCGGAAGGGGCCGAGGAGGTTGGTGGCAAGAATCGTCGCCCAAAATTCCTCGCTCAGCCGGTCAAGCTCGGCCGGCGGGATCGGCGCCACGGTTGCCGAGGTGCCGGCGTTGTTGGCGAGGAAATCGAGCCGGCCCAGCCCTTCGATCGCATCGTCCACCATCTTTTCGGCGGCGCCCACCTTCGACACATCGCCCGGCGCACCGATCACGGCAAAGCCGTCGGCGCGCAGCCGCTCGACGGCCGCGGGGCCGCGGGCATCGTCGGGCAAGTAATTGAGCGCGACCTTGGCGCCGCGCCGGGCGAACAGTTCGACCGTCGCCAGCCCGATGCCCGAAGCCGCACCGGTGACCAGCGCAGTCTTGCCGTCGAGATCGCTCATGCCGAGGCGCCCCTGCAAAAAAGTTTCGCCCGGACGCTACCGGGCGAAACGCTTACGCGTGGAATGACGGCGGTCACCGGCGCATTTCGGAAAAAAGAACGCCGCCCTTCGCCTTGGCGGTCGGCTCCGATTCCACGATTTCCACCATCACCGCTTCGGCCGGAACGGAGAAATTTTTCACCACCGCATCGGTGATGTCCTTGATCAGCGCGCGCTTCTGATCGAGCGAGCGGCCCTTGACGGCGTGGACATAGATTTCAGGCATATCGGTCTCCCTCTTTGTGCGTCGCACCGGGGCACTATACCGACTGCGCGGAACATAGGAAGACGGCTGCGCAGTAGCGGCCTCGTCGGAAGACGCCGAAAGCGCCGTCACGCGCATATCCGCCATGCGCATAATCACGCTCACTATGACCCCACGCACCCCCAGTCGTCGGTGCGCACCTCACCACCACCGCTTTCGGAAACCGCCGCGTTAGGTCAGCGCTCCTGCTTCATCGCTGCGGGAATTGCGCTAGCATGCGCGCCCTCAGGGAGGGGGGAGCATGGCGGAGGAAGCGTCATGGAGCTCCGAACCGCGAGCCCGCGGAAATACGCTCAGCCCAGATTGCTGAATCACTGTGCCCAGTGCGGGGAGACGATCGTCCTGCCGGAGTGGTCCGAATATCTGGACCGGCACCGCGTGCGGCATCTCTGGGAATGCGAAGCGTGCGGTTACAAATTCGAGACGCTGGTCACGTTCCCCGACCAATAGTCTTTTATCTTCCGCGCGCCCGCGACACCACGCAAAGAGCCACCGGCTGGGTCCGGTGGCTCTGCGTTTGTAAGTTACGGGGCGACGGCGATCAATTGAGCCGAGATCGCGCCGCAATTTGAACCTTCGCGCTGCCGCCGATGGCGGCAGCGCTCACCCATTTCGCAGGCGCTCGCCAGCGCTCAGCGCGACGGCGAAAGCTCGCGGGCCTGCGGCTCCACCTTCTCCGCGGTCGCAGGACGCGCGCCGGCCGGCAACTGCAGCACGGTCGCACGCTGACCCTCGCACAGGCGCGTGACCAGCACCACCTGCCCGTCGGGGAATTCCAACGCATCGTGATGGGTCACGGCGTTGTCCATGTTGATTTGCCGGAAGCGTGCGAGCCGCTGTCCGATCTTCTTGTTCGGCAGAATGCCGATGCCGAATGACGGCTCGCATTCGACATTCTCGTCGAACGCGATTTCGGTGCCCGGCAACAGGCACACCGCGACATGCGGCTCGCCGGCGGCCGCGAAACCACGCGTGATGGAATTGGGGAATTTGGTCGCCACCAGCTTGTCCTCGATCCTGGCAGGCCGGGTCGCCACATGGTGTAGGCTGTAGTCACACATCGAAGGGACTCCTTTTGCTGTGAAAAGCCGGAATGCTCCTCAGCGAAGCCGCCAGACTCATGGCAGCGGTCGTCTGTCGGACACTGTCCCGACTTTTCCGCACTGTCGCCATGTCATCACCTTGCAGAAAGAGAGACGTTTCATCAGCGCGAGATCCCCGACGACTCAAAGCTGATTTAAGTTTACATATATCTCCCCTGCGGGGGCCGCTAGGAGGCAAGCGAACAACGCCGCAATGATGCACCGGTTCCTCGCTCGACTGCCGAAGCAACCCGCAAGGTTGCGCCGCCGCTTGCGGCATCGACGAGGCTTGTGGGTCGTGCGCGGATCGTCCGCACTTTTTTGCGAATTCCTACGCGCAATCAACGACGAGCAAAGAGGTAATTCGGGCCGACGGGCGGGAAATGGCGCGCGTGTCCAATCTCTGCGTCAGCTCGGCACGCAGGCGCGCCACGCGCCCATGGATGCGGCCATGCCGGGCGAGGCCACCGGCTATGTGCTCCGAGCAGCGTCAGCTCCCGCACAATCGGCGGCCGCAGCCGCAAGCACGCGGCTTGCCAATCGGATCCTGTGCTATCCTTACCAGTGTCACGCAATTCAGCGTGTTGCGCCGACGAAGGCCATGCTCATCGATCGCAGACGTATTCTCGCGGTTCTCGCCGGCTCCTTTGCGACACCGGCCTTTTTTGTGCCGGCCTTTGCCCAGGCGCCCGCCATGACCCGCGTGACCGCCTATGCCTTCTCCTTTGGCGGGCTCGAAGGCCCTGACATCAGGCTCGCCGACCACGCCGGCAAACCGATCTTGGTGGTCAATACTGCTTCGCTTTGCGGCTTTACCCCCCAATATGCGGGCCTGCAGCAGCTCTGGACGCGCTATCACGGGCGCGGGCTCATGATCGTGGGCGTCCCCTCGAACGATTTCGGCGGCCAGGAGCCGGGCGGGACAGCCGACATCATGCGGACCGCGCATGGCGAATATGGCATCGGCTTCCCCCTCGCCGCCAAGGCGCAGGTGAAAGGGGCGAACCCGCATCCGTTCTACAAATGGGCGGCTGCCGAGCGCCCGCTGGAAACGCCGCGCTGGAACTTTCACAAATACCTTGTCGGCCGCGACGGCCACATCGCCGCGGTTTTTGCCACCGATATCGAGCCGATGGACGCCCGCGTCATCGATGCGATCGTGAAGGAGCTGCCGCCGCCGGAATAAAACACCGCCGCAAGCGTTGACAAACTGTCACATGCTCGGCGTATCCGACCCCAACCACGGAGGTTTGCGTATGTCTGCTCAACCCATGCTCATGCCCGATGTCGAGGGACTGGCACGTCAGGTCGATCCGCTGTCGCGGCGCGGCTTCTTCCTGACGGCGTCGGCCGCGGCCGCCGCCGGCTATACGCTCGCCGCCGGGCCGGTACGCGCCGACGCGATCCAAACCGACAGCAGCGGGCTCACCGTCGGCGATGCGAAGGTCAAGGTCGCGGACGGCGAGATGCCGGTCTACTACGCACGCCCGGCGAACGCGCAGAACCCGCCCGTCATCCTGGTGGCGATGGAGATCTTTGGTCTGCACGAATACATCAGGGATGTCACCCGCCGCCTCGGCAAGCTCGGAGCTTTCGCGATCGCACCCGACTACTATTTCCGCAAAGGCGTCGACCTCACCAAGATCACCGACATCCCGCAGCTCATGCCGATCGTCAACACCAAGCCGGATGCCGAGCTTCTCTCCGACCTCGACGCCACGGTCGCATGGGCGAAGTCGCAGGGCGGCGACACCAACCGCCTCGGCATCATGGGCTTCTGCCGCGGTGGACGAACGGTGTGGGAATACGCCGCCCACAACAAGGATCTCAAGGCGGCCGTTGCGTTCTACGGAACAGTGGTCGATCCGCCCGCGCAAAAATCGCTCTGGCCGAAAAGCCCGACCGAGCTGGCGCCGGAGATGAAGGCGCCCGTGCTCGGCCTCTACGGCGAGGCCGATCAGGGCATTCCGGTCGCCCAGGTCGACGCGATGAAGTCGGCGCTGCAAGGCGCGGGAAAGACCTTCGAGATCAAGATCTACCCCGCCGCGCCGCACGGCTTCCACGCCGACTATCGCGCCAGCTACCGCAAGGACGCGGCCGAGGACGGCTGGAACCAGATGATCGCCTGGTTCAAGAAATACAAAGTGCTTGCCTGATCGGCAGACGGTTTTAAGGCCAAGCGTGGCGCTTCGGCGCCGCGCTTTTGCCTGCGTGCGGCCGCGCACACGCTCGAGGTGCAAACTCGATGCACGGCTGCGCGTAGACAATGCCCGCGGCGATGCTCGTTCATTTTGGAATCTGCACCAGCTCCTTGACCTGCTCGGCCGTCAAGGGCTCTCGTTGACTCGTTGGTCGCGAGGTTTCGGCCGAAGGTTGATTGATGCTTCTGCATTGCTCGAAGGCGTTTTGCCACTTCACCAACTTCGCCAGGGAGTCTCCCATTGGCCGCGCCGCAGGAGATTGGTAACATCGAGTCGTGCCATTCGAATTTAAGAAGGTGCTTGAACACGGTACGACGAATCCCATCGTCGCGCGGCTCAGTCTGCAGATTCTAGAAATCCTAAACCAGTGCGACACTTCCAAGGACATACAAGCCAAGGTCGGCGACCTGTATATGAACTCGCTGCAGAAGAAGCTGCTGCGCTGCTGGGAGATCGAAGAAAGATTTAAAAAAGAGTTCGCCGCCGCCGGCAAGTACAAGCCCCCCGCTGCAGCGGATGCGCCTGTCGAAGTCCCCCAGATCGCGCGCCTTGACGAGGAGTGCCATAACTTTCTTTACGAGGCAAAGAACTACATCCGAGACCTTTTGCAGGT
>JAFAHL010000651.1 GCA_019237215.1 Hyphomicrobiales bacterium
GGCGTCAGCTTCAGCTATGGCGGCGCCTCGCCCCGTCCGGTGGTGGACAAGCTGGACCTGGTGATCCGCCCCGGCGAGAAGATCGGCCTGGTGGGTCGCTCCGGCGCCGGCAAGTCGACCATCGTCAACCTGCTGCTGCGCTTCTACGATATCGAGGGTGGCCGCATCACCATCGATGGCCAGGACATCGCCCATGTCACCCAGGACAGCCTGCGCGAGCAGATCGGCATGGTGACCCAGGACACCTCGCTGCTGCACCGTTCGATCCGCGACAACATCCGCTACGGCCGCCCGCAGGCGACCGACGCCGAGATCGTGACGGCGGCGAAGCTCGCCCATGCCGACGAGTTCATCGGCGAGCTCGAGGACTGGAAGCAGCGGCGCGGCTATGCGGCGCAGGTCGGCGAGCGCGGCGTGAAGCTCTCGGGCGGGCAGCGCCAGCGCGTCGCCATCGCGCGCGTGATCCTCAAGGACGCGCCGATCCTGGTGCTCGACGAGGCCACCTCCGCGCTCGACAGCGAGGTCGAGGCCGCGATTCAGTCGAGCCTGGGCACGCTGATGGCCGGCAAGACCGTGATCGCCATCGCGCACCGGCTCTCGACCATCGCACGCATGGACCGGCTGATCGTGCTCGAGCGCGGCCGCATCGTCGAGCAGGGCTCGCACGACGAGCTGTTGCGGCACGGCGGCCATTACGCCGCGCTGTGGCGACGCCAGTCGGGCGGCTTCATCGACGCCGACATGCAGGCCGCCGAGTGAGCGGCGTGGTAGGCTTTCTGAGCCTGGCAGACCGCAGCGGGCGGGACGCCAGGACCCGGTCGAAAACCGTTGAAATCTCGGGAATAAAACCAGCGGATGGCCGATCTTCACCCATATGATCGTGGCGCGCATCGACCATGGCAAGCCTGAAGAGCGAGGACGATCAGGCGCGCTTCGCCAGCGTGGTGCTGCCGCATCTCGCCGACGCCTACGCGCTCGCGCGCTGGCTCACCGGCGATCGCGCCGACGCCGAGGACGTGGTGCAGGAAGCTTGCCTGCGCGCCTTTCGCGGCATCGGCGGCTTTGCCGGAGTCAACGCCCGCGCCTGGGTCTTAACCATCGTGCGCCACGCGGCCTATACCTGGCTGGGCAAGAACCGTTCGGCGTCGCTGGTGATGGTCGACGATCTCGAAGCGGTCGAGCAGAAGCAGTCGAGCGCCGGCGCCGCTTTCGAGCAGGCGCCGCCGACGCCGGAGGCGGAGCTGATCGCCAAGGCCGACGCGCGGCGGCTCGAAGCCGCGATTGCGGAGCTGCCGGTGCCGTTTC
This sequence comes from Hyphomicrobiales bacterium, assembly GCA_019237215.1. Lineage (GTDB taxonomy): Bacteria > Pseudomonadota > Alphaproteobacteria > Rhizobiales > Xanthobacteraceae > VAZQ01. The sequence goes on from JAFAHL010000651.1 coordinate 1,306, forward strand.
GGGAAACGTTGGTGTTGCGTGACGTGCAGGGCCTCGACTATCGGGAGATTTCCGAAGTGACCAAAGTACCCATCGGTACGGTGATGTCGCGGCTCGCGCGCGCCCGCCGGCGGCTGATCGAGCGCATCGGAACCGACAAGCCAGGGGGCGCGACATGACACCGACGGATCCGCGCTTGCTCGTTCACGCCTATGTGGACGGCGAGCTCGACCCTGCGCACGCGCTCGAGGTCGAGCGCCAGCTTGCCGACGATCCGACGCTGGCGGTCGAGCGCGAGCGGGTGGAGGCGCTGCGGCGCGTCATCGCCGAGCAGCTGCCGCGCGAAGGCGCGCCGCCCGGGCTCGCGCGGCGGATCGAGGCCGCCGTCGGCTTGCAGCCTGCGCCTGCGCCCGCGCGCGTCTCGTCACACCCGTCTTGGCGCGCGCTCGCGGCCTCGGTTGCGGTGGCCGCGTTCCTCGGCAGCGGCGCGACCTGGTTGGCGCTGTCGCCGGGCCCCCCCGATGCCGACATGGTCGTGGCCAACCACGTGCGCGCGCTGATGGCGACGCAGCCCGTCGATGTCGGCTCCTCCGACCGACACACGGTCAAGCCCTGGTTCAACGGCCGCATCCCCGAGGCGCCGCGCGTGGTCGATCTCGCCAGCGAGGGCTTTCCCCTGGTCGGCGGCCGCATCGACGTGATCGGACGCACTCCGGTTGCAACGCTCGTCTATCGCCTTCGCCAGCATCTGATCAGCCTCAGCGAGGTTCCCGCCGGCCGAACGATCGCGGCCTCCCCCGGCCAAATCGGCGGCTACAATATTGTGTCCTGGACCGACAACGGCGTCGCCTATTGGGCCGTCTCCGACGTTGCCGCAGCCGATCTCGATACGTTCGCGAAGGCTTTTCGCGCCGGCGAGCCCGAGCGCTAGACGAGATCTTTCTAGACGAGATCTTTAGAGCGTCTGCTCCTCCCCTGTCATGCCCCGCGAAAGCGGGGCATCCAGTAATCACGAAGAATCTTATGGCTACTGGATCACCCGCTTTCGCGGGCGATGACGACAGAGAGTCCGCGCAAAAATCATCAGGCCTTGAGTCGCAAGCCCAAGCAAGCATGCTCTAGGCAGGCGCTAGACCTGCTGCAGCAATCCCGCCATCGGCTTCACCGCGGCGCTGTCCGGAAACACCTTGGTGGCGAGCACGGCAGCGTCGACGCGCAGATGGTCCTTGAGCAGGCCCTTGAGCACCGCGCGCAGGTCGGTGGTCGGCTTGAGGTCGCGTCCGTCATGAAGCTTGGCGAGCTTGAGCCCGGGCCAGTCGGCGACGACGCGGCCGCCCTTGAGCGCGCCGCCGGCGATCAGCGCCACCGTCGCGGTGCCGTGATCGGTGCCGTCGGTGCCGTTGATGCGGGCGGTGCGGCCAAATTCCGTGACGATAGCGACCACGGTCTCGCGCCAAGCGTCCTTCATCTCGGTCTCGATCGCGGCGATGGCGCCGTCGAGCGCGCCGAGCAAGATTGCGAGCCGGCCGTTCATCGCGCCTTCGGCGGCGTGGGTATCCCAGCCATCGAAGGCGAGCGCGCCGATGCGCGGCCCATCCGCGCGCGCGAGAAACTTCGCCGCCGTGCCCGCGGATTCGGCGAAATAGGCGCGCACTTGTCCGGCCCCCGCCGCCTGCGGCTGCTCACCGTCCATGCCGCCGGCGCGCGCGATAGTCGCAAGCCCCATGCGCTCCTCGAGCACGCGGGCGAGGACGGGATCGGTGTGGTGGTAGAGCTCGATCAGCCGCATCACCGTGTCATCGCTCGTCGGCGGCAGCCGGCGCGGCGTCCAAGACAGCACGGGCGCGGGTCCGCGCACGACCAGCGGCGCGATCGGACCGATGGCGAAGGCGTCGCGCGATCCGCCGGCGCGGTCACCCGGTTGCAGCGCGGCGAGCGCGCGGTTGAGCCAGCCCGTATCGGCCGCGCCCGGCTTGGCGAGGCCGCTCTCCAGCACGTCCTGGCCGTCGAAGTGGGAGCGCTCCCGATAAGGCGTCGCCGTCGCGTGCACGATGGTCGCCGCGCCGGATTTGTAGAGCCGATGCAGGTTGGGCATCGCCGGATTGAGGGCGAAGAAGGAATCGAGCGGCAGCGCCGGCGGCTTGCCGTCGAGGGTGAGCGCCTTGTCGCCGCGCAGCGCGAGCCAGTCCGGATCGCCCACGGGCGCGACCGCCGCGAGTCCGTCGAGCGCGCCGCGCAGCACGATCACGAGCAGGCGTGGATCGCGCCCCTCCGCGCGCGCCACCTTCGGCAGATAGGCCCAGGCGAACAGCGTGCCGGAGGCGATGAGCAGTTCGCGGCGGGTGGCGGCGTGGAGGTTGAATCTCATCGGCTCACCTCTTTCGATCGATCCCGGTGTCATCGGCGCTGGAATTCGGGCGCCATGAACAGCAGCGCGAGCGCCTGCGGGCGGCTTTCGGCGCGCAAGACGGCTTGGCGCGTTTCGCTCGAAGCGAGCGGCGCCAGCGCCTGCTCGAACACCTCGCGCGGATCGGCCTGCGCGCCCAGGCGGCGCGCGAACTGATTGGCGATGTCGAGGCGCTGCGCCAGGCCGTCGAGCCAGGGCGCGCTCTCGTCGGCGAACCCCTTGGGAGCCGACGGCCGCCACAGCGGCTCGCCCAAGAGGTTGTGCGCCTGCATCACCGGGCCGATGTCGGGCGGCGTGATGCCCGCGGCGCGCAGCATCCCGACGACCCATTCGCCCGGCCGCTTGAGCTTGGCGCGCGGCGCCTCCCACGCTTCCGGCGCCGCCACCAGCGCCTTCGTCACCTCCTTCAAATCGCCTTGGGTGGCGAGGAAGCGCTTGGCCAGCCGCTCGACCAGCGCCGGCGGCGGCTCGTCGGCGACGAAATGGCGCGCGAGCTTGGCGGCCACGTGTTTCGCGGTCGCCGGATGGCGTGCGAGCACGGCGAGCACGTCGCGTCCCTGCTGCATGCCGGCGTCGGGGTAGTTCCTCCCGATCACCGTTTGCGCGCCGGGCTGGTGCATGCGCGGATTGAACTCGAACTCGCCGCCGCGCACCGCGTCCTGAGGAAACGGCACGAACGTCCAGCCGGTGATCACATTGGCGAAACGGGTGACGTCCTCCTGGGTGTAGACCGTGCGCACGCCCAGCGTATGCAGTTCGAGGATCTCGCGCGCGAGGTTCTCGTTGAGGCCGCGTTTCTGCCGCAGCCCGGCAATCGAGTCGGGGCCGATCGAGCGTGCATTGTCGAGATAGATGAGCATCGCCGGATGGGATTCGGCGGCCAGCAGCATGTCGCCGAAGCGGCCGAGCACGTGCGCGCGGATGACCTCGCGCTCGTAGGCGCCGCAAATCTGGCGCACGTTGCCCTTGTCCGCCGATACGCAAAAATGGTTCGACCAGAACCAGACGAGCCGCTCGAGGAAGCCGATCTCGGCGCCGAGCGCGGCCTGGATGCGCGCCTTGGCTTCCGCGAGATAAATCTGCTGCGGCACCCCGGGACCCGGATTACGCACCGGCGCCGGCGGCGGCGGCGCGGACTGATCGTTCATCTGCGGCGGGGAAGCGCCGCCGCTCGGCGCGGCGGCCTGTTGCGCGGCGCGTTCGGCCTGCCGCGCGGCCCGCTGCGCCTGTTGGAAGGCGAATGCGACGCGGGCGGCGGTGCCGCTCGTCAGCAAATCCGCATTGCCGATGCGGCCGGCGCCCGCGCCATCCAATTCCGCGAGCAGCGCGCCGCGGGGATCCGACGCAATGCCCGCGATCGATCCGGCGCGTGGACCGAGGCCGAACCGGTACAGGGCGAGCGCGGCTTGCGCTTTCGGATCAAGGGCCATGCGTCATCGTCCTTTCGACCGGGACCCGACGCCACTGCCCCGTCAGCAACATCGTCCGCGGCCGCAAGTCAAATTTGCGGCGGGCCGCCTTGCGCAATCATGGCCATAAGATGAAAAATTGGAAGGGTCGGGTCACAGCAACAGCAGCCCGATCGCGATCGTCATCAGGCTCAATGGTGCGCCGACCCTGAAATAAGCCCAGAAGCCGATCTCGACGCCGCGCGCCTTCGCCCGCTGGGCAACGATGAGATTGGCGACGGAGCCGACGAGGGTGAAATTGCCGGCGAAGGTTGCCGCCATGGCGATGATCAGCCACGCGCGCTGCGCATCCTCCAAGTTGGACACGAACGGCTTGAGCAAGAGGACGGCTGGCACGTTGCTGACGATATTCGACAATACCGCCGTGATACCGGCGAGCACGGCACTATTGTCGAGGCGCAGATGCCCCGCCGCGACGGTGACCTCCGGCGTGAGCACCATCTTCTCGAATCCAGCAACGACGACGAACAAGCCGACGAACATCACCAACAGCGGCCAATCGATCTCGATATAGATCTTCTGCGGCCTGACGCGGCGAGTGAAAAGCAAAAATGCGCCGCCCACGATCGCCACCTTGGCCACCGGCTGCCCGAGGAAAAACAGAACGATCATCACCGTCATCACGATCAGCGTCTTCGCCATTAGCGGCCCGTGGTGGTGCGTGGGCATCGCAACTTTCTCCAGCCGCTGCGACGTGAAGAACTCGCCACGATGGACCAGCGCGATCAAAAGCACAGTGAGGACGAGCCCGATGGCCGCGACCGGCGCCAGCTTCCCCGCGAAAACCCCGTAGGGAATCTGCGACAGGCTCGCGATGATGATGTTCTGCGGGTTGCCGGTGATCGTCGCGACACTGCCGATATTCGATGCCGTCGCCACTGCCAGCAGATATGGAATGGGATTGCGCCTGACCGCGGTGACGAGCTCGAGCACGAGCGGTGTCATCACCAAGCAGATCGTGTCGTTCACCAAGAAGGCCGAAAGCGTGCCGGATGCCAGCGCGATGGCCACCAGCAATGCGAGCGGCCGGCGGACATGCGTGGCGATCCAGTCCGTGACCAGGCGGAAGAAGCCGCAGACCCGCAGGTTGGCCACGACGATCATCATGCCGAGCAAGAGCGTGATGGTGTCGAAATCGATCGCACGGTAAGCCTCCTGCGGAGTCAGCACGCCGATGCCCAGCATGAGGCTGCCACCGAGCAACGCCGCGCCGGCGCGATCGATGCGATAAACGGGAACCTTGCCGACCGCGACGACCGCGTAAGTCGCGATGAAGATTGTCACCGTTGCAATCAGGGTAAGGTCGGGCATCGCGATTGTTTCCCACAGCCCGGCCAGATGCCGTCATTGCGCTGTAATATGCGCCCGATATTCGTGGGGCGCTGGAGGCAAACGCCCAAACGCCCCCGCATATCTTTGCCGTAAACTGTAGCGTCCGTGCTTCTCACGACTAGCGGCTCCGGCGCGCACTCGCCCCGCGGCCGGAGCCGCTTTTCTCCTGCGCTTTCAGACTGATGCTTTGCGCCCGGCGCACAGGCCGCGGGCCGAGCGGGCGTTGCCCGCAAGCGCGCCAGCGGACTGCGCGCGCGCGCGAATTGAGCCGAAGCCCCTTTTTTCTTGCCGTAGAGCGGGCTAAATCCGGCGCTAACCTCAGCGCTCGGAACCTTGGGAGAATCGCGATGCGGCATCCACGCCTCTCCTCCACCCATCTCGTCGCGGCTGCGCTCGTGATCGCGGGTGTATTCGCGCCCATGTCGGTCTTTGCCCAGGCGCAACCGCCGGCCCAAGCGCCAGCGCAAGCGCCGGCACCCGCGCTCGGACCTTACAAGCCGGTCGCCATCACGCTGCCGCCGTCGGTGAACGATCCGAGCTTCGAGGCGTTCCGCAAGCAGCTCGCCGAAATCGCCAACAGCAAGGATCGCGCCGCGCTCGCCCGGCTGGTGGCGGCGAATTTCTTCTGGGTGCCCGAAGAGAAGGATATCGCCGACAAACAGAAGTCCGGGATCGACAACTTGGCGAAAGCGCTCAGCCTCGACGGGACCGATGGATTCGGCTGGGAGGCGCTCGCGGCTTACGCGGCCGAGACCACGGCCATGGCCGACCCGCAGCGCAAGGGCGTGTTCTGCGCGCCGGCGGAGCCCGTCTTCGACGAGAAGGCGGCCGACGAGCTCGCCAATGTGACCCAAACCGACGCCGCCGACTGGGCGTTTCCGATCCGTGACGGCGTCGAAGTGCGGGCGGCGGCAAAAGCGGATGCCGCCGTGGTCGACAAGCTCGGCCTCTATCTGATCCGCGTTCTCCCCGACGATTCGCCCGCCAACGCCGTGCTCGCGACCTTCGCCAAAGTGCTCACCGCGGGTGGAAAAGTCGGCTATGTGCCGATCGATACCATCCTGCCGATCGGCGGCGAGCAGTTGTGCTACCTCAAGGACGCAGGCGCCTGGAAGATCGCGGGCTTTCTCGGCGGCGAGCCCAATCATTAGACTTGCAACAAGGTAGACTTTAACAACGTCAGGCGAGCTCACGCGCCGCAAAGACTCGCGGCGCGCGGGCGCCAGCGCGGGGTGAGCGCTCGATGGACGCAGGCGACGCGGTCGCGTCCCGCCGGATGATCTGCGCGCGCTGCGGGCGGGCCTTCGATTGCGGGCTCGGCGGCGAGTGCTGGTGCGCCGCCGAGCCCTTTCGCCTGCCCATGCCGCCGGTCGGATCGAGCGCCGACTGCGTTTGCCCCCGATGCTTGCTGGCGGCCGCCGACGAGCGGCACTGACGACCCAACGCTTTTGCTTTGACTCTCGTCCTGACAAAGCTTGTCATGCCGCGGTCGATGCCGGCATCGGAGCTCAAGCCATGATCATCGAAAACCAAAAAGACGTTACGACCGCGGTGCTCGCCGAGTTGCAGCGCGCTCCGGATGCAAGGTTCAAGGAGATCATGTCCGCCTTCGTGCGCCACCTGCACGACTTCGTGCGCGAGACGAAGCTCTCCGAGGAGGAGTTCCAAGCCGCCGTCGGCTATGTCGTCGCGCTCGGCAAGCACAGCAACGAGTCCCACAACGAGGCGGTGCTGATGGCGGGCTCGCTCGGCCTATCGGCGCTGATTTGCCTCATCAACAACGGCGACCACGGAACGACGGAAACCGACCACAACATGCTCGGGCCGTTCTGGCGCATGCATTCCCCGGTGACGCCGAACGGCGGCTCGATCGTGCGTTCGCCGACGCCGGGGCCGGCGCTGTTCGTCGACGTGTGGTTTCGCGACACCACGGGCCGGCCGATCGCCGGCGCCGAGGTCGACGTCTGGCATTCCTCGCCCGAAGGCTTCTACGAGAACCAGGATCCCGTCCAGGCCGACATGAACCTGCGTGGGAAGTTCTTCACCGACGAGGACGGCCATATCAGCTTTCGCAGCGTCAAGCCTGCCGGGTATCCGATCCCGATCGACGGGCCGACCGGGGAGCTTCTGCGCGCGCAGGGCCGGCACAACATGCGTCCCGCACATCTGCACTTCCTTGCCAGCAAGGAATGCTTCAAGACGTTGATCTCGCAGCTTTATGTGCCGGACGACAAGTTCATCGACACCGACGCGCAATTTGGCGTCACCCG
>JAFAHL010000662.1 GCA_019237215.1 Hyphomicrobiales bacterium
TTCGCCACGCTCAACTCGGCGGTGTTTTCCGACGGCTCCTTCGTCTACGTGCCGGCGGGCGTGCGCTGTCCGATGGAGCTGTCCACCTATTTCCGCATCAACGAGCGCAACACCGGCCAGTTCGAACGCACCCTCATCATCGCCGACAAGGGCTCCTATGTGAGCTATCTCGAAGGCTGCACCGCGCCGATGCGTGACGAAAATCAGCTGCACGCGGCGGTGGTCGAGCTCGTCGCGCTCGACGACGCGGAGATCAAATATTCGACCATCCAGAACTGGTACCCGGGCGACGCCAGCGGGCGCGGCGGCGTCTACAATTTCGTCACCAAGCGCGGCGACTGTCGCGGCAAGAGCTCGAAGATCTCCTGGACCCAGCTCGAGACCGGCTCGGCCATCACTTGGAAGTATCCGAGCTGCATCCTGCGCGGCGACAACGCGCGGGGTGAATTCTATTCGATCGCGATCTCCAACGGCCACCAGCAGGTCGATTCCGGCACCAAGATGCTGCATCTGGGCAAGAACACCACCAGCCGGATCATCTCCAAGGGCATCGCCGCGGGGCGCTCCAACAACACCTATCGCGGGCTGGTGATGGCCCACCGCAGGGCGAAAGGCGCGCGCAATTTCACCAACTGCGATTCGCTCCTCATCGGCGACAAGTGCGGCGCCCACACCGTGCCCTATATCGAGGCGAAGAACTCCTCCGCCGTGTTCGAGCACGAGGCCACCACCTCGAAGATCTCCGAGGACACGCTGTTCTATTGCCGCCAGCGCGGCTTGTCGGCGGAGGACGCGGTGGCGCTGGTGGTCAACGGCTTCGTCAAGGACGTGCTCCAGCAGCTGCCCATGGAATTCGCGGTCGAGGCGCAGAAGCTGATCTCGATCAGCCTGGAAGGCAGCGTGGGATAACAAATGCATCTGCTGGAAGTGAAGAATCTGCACGTCGAGGTCGACGGCAAGAAAATCCTCAACGGGCTCGAGCTCTCGGTGAGCCGGGGCAGCGTGCACGCCCTCATGGGACCGAACGGCTCGGGCAAGTCTACGCTCGCGCACGTGCTCGCGGGCAAGGACGACTACGTCGTGACGCAAGGGCAGGTGCTGCTCGACGGCGAGGACATTCTCGCCCTTCCACCCGAGGAGCGCGCCGCCAAGGGTCTTTTCCTCGCCTTCCAGTATCCGTTTGAAATTCCCGGCGTCGCCACCATGACGTTCCTTCGCACCGCGCTCAACGCGCAACGCAAGAAGCGGGGCGAGGACGAGCTGTCCACGCCCGAGTTTCTCAAACGCGTGCGCGAGGTGGCGGGCAAGCTCGGCATCGAACAGGAGATGCTGCGGCGCGGGGTCAATGTCGGGTTCTCCGGCGGCGAGAAGAAGCGCAACGAAATCTTGCAGATGGCGCTGTTGCAGCCGCGGCTGTGCGTGCTCGACGAGACCGATTCCGGCCTCGACATCGACGCGCTCAAGGTCGTCGCGGACGGCGTCAATAGGCTGCGCTCTCCCGAGCGCGCCTTCGTGGTGATCACGCACTACCAGCGCCTGCTCAACTACATCGTGCCCGACGTCGTGCACGTGCTCTCGCGCGGCCGTATCGTGAAGACCGGGGACAAGCAGCTGGCGCTCGATCTCGAAGCCACCGGCTATGCCCAGTACCAGGAGCAGATGGCGTGAGACCCCTATGAACGCCGAGGTCCGTCCGATCAAGACTGCGGCCGAGGCCGCGCTGGCGCAGAGCTTCGCCGCGGTCAAGCGCGCGCTTCCGGGTGCCGGTGCGGTCGGCGCGCTGCGCGAGGACGCCTTCCGCCGCTTCGAGACCGAGGGTTTGCCGCACCGGCGCGTCGAAGAATGGAAATATACCGACTTGCGCGCGCTCATGCGCGAGGCCAAGCCGCTCGCCGCCGGGCCCGACGCGGCGGCGAAGGCGCGCGCCAAAGACGCGCTCGTCGTGCTTCCCGCGATCGAAGCGCGCCGCGTCGTGTTCGTCGACGGCGCCTTGATGCCGGAACTCTCCGATCTTTCAGGCCTCGAGGCGGGGCTTACCATCCGCTCCATGGCGCAGGCGCTGGCGGCAGGCGATGGCGACCTTCTCGCCCATCTGGGTCGGATCGTACCCACCGACGATGTCGCGGTCGCGCTCAACACGGCCTTCATGGGCGACGGGGCCGTGATCCACGTCGCGCAAGGCGCGGCGCTGGTGCAGCCGATCCATCTTGTCTTCGTCAATGCCGGCGGCGAGCCGGCTGCGGTATTCGCCCGTTCGCTCGCCGTCATCGAGAAGGGGGCGCGCGCGATGCTCCTCGAAAGCCATGTCGGCTCGAGCGCGAGCGATACTCAAGTGAACACGGTGCTCGAGCTCAAGGTCGGCGACGAGGCGCACGTCGATCACATCAAGATCACCGGCGCCGGCGCGGGCGCGCTGCATGTCTCCACGCTGATGGCGGCGATCGGGGCGCATGCCCGTTTCAACGAGTTCCTGTTCACGACCGGTGGCGCAGTCGTGCGTAACCAGGCCTTCGTGCGGTTCGACGGCGAAGGCACGATTGCCGGCATCCGCGGCGCGAGCCTGCTCAAGGGCCGCCAGCACGCCGACACCACCTTGGTCGCCGACCACGCCACCGCGGACTGCACCAGCCGCGAGGTGTTCAAATCGGTGCTCGACGAGGAAGGCCGCAGCGTCTTCCAGGGCAAGATCATCGTGCGGCGGCACGCGCAGAAGACCGATGCCAAGATGGCGACTCACGCGCTGCTGCTCTCGGAAACGGCGGAGGCCGACAACAAACCCGAGCTCGAAATTTTCGCCGACGACGTGCAGTGCGGCCACGGCGCGACCTCGGGCGCGCTCGACGAGGATCTGCTGTTCTACCTCAAGGCGCGCGGCATTCCGGCGAAGGA
>JAFAHL010000694.1 GCA_019237215.1 Hyphomicrobiales bacterium
AGCGCTTGCCCGCCATCCCAATTCTTACGTCGGCCATGCAGGGCGCGCGACTTCATACTACTCATTAATGCGCAGATCGGAGGTCCGCTTCGATGAGAGCAAACCTGCTCTTACCACCTGTAGCGAAGCGTACCCGTGCCGCCGTAGGTCGATGAATGCGAGGCGAACTCGCCGTCGAACTTGGCAAGCAGCGTGACGCCATTGGCGAGCCGAAGCTCCGCACCGGCGGAGGTGACCGCGGAATTCTTCGGCAGCGTCGCGCCGTTGACGATGAAGCTTGCGCCAGGGAGCGACTGGAACACCGGCATGAGCGTCGCGTCGCTCACCCAGTCGTGTGCCCAGGCGACCCGCCCGCGCAGCGCCAGCACCGCGTTGGAATAGACCGCCAGCACCCGGTCGAAGCGTGTACCAAGCTCGCTGCGGGTATCGGTCGCGTCGCGTGAGCCGAAGGCGAGCCCAAAGCCGTTGGCGATGACATCGGTCTCGGTGAAGCCCGGCGTGTGGAAGCTCTGCGCTTGGATCGCGGCGTAGGGCGTGATGCCACCATAGAGCATCCCGAACCGGTAGCCGCCTTCGAGCCGCCCGCCGTAGCTCTGCGCGTTGAAGTCAGCGGTTAAGTGATCGCCGACGGCGAGGCGGTCGGTCGACATCCAGTGGTTGGTAAAGGCGAAGTCCGCGGCGAGATAGGCCGGACCCCAGCGGGTCGCACCATAGAGGCCGGCCTGGAAGGCGTCGCTCTTGCCGCCGCCCAGCCCCTGCGACAGGCTCCAATCGGTGCCGCCGCCGCCCAGCGCGAAGCCCACCACGGCATCAGGCGTCAGGTGATAGTCGAGACCCGCGGCACCGCCAACGGTGCGGGCCGACAAATCATGGCTACCGATGATGGCTCCATCCCCTGTCGTGCGGTTGCTGCCGCCATAGGCACCGGCCCATGCCGTCCAGCGTGGCTCATAGACCGGCGCGAGCGGCGCTCGCGGCTCCTTGAGCACCGAGGCATAGGCGAGCGCAATCGCGGGCGGCATTGTTTCGCGCTCGGGTGCAAAGCCGAGCGCCGATGGCCTCGTTTCGCAGTCGCGCGCAAAGCCAAGCGGCGGATAGTCGGTGCGGCCAATCCCGCAACGGCCGTCGACGAAGGGATCGAGCATCAGGCCGAGGAACTGGTCGGTCAGTTGGAATGCGACCTTCTGCGCGCCGGTCGCGGCTTCGCCGGAAAGCTGATCCAGCGCGGTGGTGAGATTGCTGCCGGTGAGGTTGAACAGCGATACGAACGCCGGCGGCAGTGCACCGCCGTTGTTGAAGAAGTTGTCGATCGCATGGCCAACGTTGAGCTGGTTGACGGTGAAGGTTGGCGGCGGCGGCGCGGGCGCGACCGACAAAGGTGGCACCGGTGAGGGCGGAGTCGGCAGCGGCGGTGGCGTCGGCGGCGGCGTCGGCGTCGGTTCGGGAACGAGCTGGGCCCTGAGGTTGAGCAATGCGGTGTTGGCGGTATAGCTCAGGCTGGCCTGGAAGTCGGTCGGCAAACCCACGGTCAGGAGATTGTTGAACGTGCCGCTAACCCCGCCGCCGGCCGTTACAATGGGGTAGCTGCGCTCCATATAGGTGCCCGGGAAGAAGATCGCCCCCACAGTGCCGGCAAGCGAGGCGGTGCCGCTCACATTGGTGATCGAAGCCGTCGCGGGATTGACCTGCACGACGTAAATCGCACCCGACTGGAACGCGAGATTGCCGGCGACGGTCATCGTGCCAGGCGTTCCCACCGGACCGGGAACGAGGAAGGCGCCAGAATTGACGACCGTGGAGCCTACGGTGCCGCTGCCGATGAGCGCGGCGCCGCTGTTCACCGTCGTCAGGCTCGATGACGCGATCGAGCCGTTCACGATCAGGGCGCCGGCGTTCACGGTGGTTGAGCCGGTGTAAGCATTGGTGCCAGAGAGCGTCAGTATTCCGGTGCCCTCCTTCACGAGCGATCCGCCCGTGCCGCCCGCAAAACCGCCGTCCCGGATAACGCCACTGACCGTGGTCGACAAATTGTTACCACCAACCGCAATCGTCTTCGACCCGAGGAAGAAAGTGCCCGAACCCTCGAAGGAGCCCGCCGTCGTGCCAATCGATGTGAGCCCGGAAAAATCGACAGCCCCAGCGTTCACGATCAGCCGCACGGTTCCGCCCGACGAATTGTCATTAAAAAAGATGGTGCCGTTAGAGTTGTGCGTGATGGTCGCACTGCCGGCGCTACTGGCGCTGTTGAATATAATATTGGCAGAGCCATTGTTCGTGATGCTAGCGCTGCCAGCCGTGCTGCTGTCCTGGAAAAAGATACCGTTGTTGTTCGTGATCGTCGCGTTGCCGGCCGTGCTGGTGTCGAAGAATTGGATTTGATTCCCAGTGGTCGTAATGGCCGCTGTTCCGGCCGTGCTGCTGCCGAAGAATTGGACTAATCCGCCGAGGTTGTTGATAGTCGCGCTGCCGGCCGTGCTGCTGCCGTTGAATTCAAGTAAGGCGAAGTTGTTGTTGATGGTCGCGCTGCCGCCATTTATCGTGATCCCGGCGCCTGTGAAGCTGAGAACAACCGAATTTGCGAACGTGTAGGCCGAAGCGCCCGAATTGAACGTCCAGCCGCCGACCGTCGTGATTGTTGGCGAGAACGATACATTGTTTTGATTGGACGCACCGAAGAACGCGGTTCCGGTCGGCACCGTGTTGGGTGTCCAGTTGCTGGCAGTATTATAGTTGCCTGTACCGTTTAAATTCCAAGTCGCATCCTGTGCCTGAGCGGATGTAGCCGCGAGCAATGCCACGGCCGCCGTCGTCGCCAATAAATGCGTGCGCACCTTCTCGCCCCGCCCCAAGAAGCTCCTACACAGACTGATCCCCTCTTGCGATAGTCTCGCTTAAATGAGGTCGCGGGCAATACTTACTGCGGGCGCAACGCCGATTTATTGCGACTGTGACTTTCCGGCGACGCGTGCCCAGACCAAATCTCTCTATTTCCAGGCGCCTCAGCCTCAGATCGCGTGAAAAGTTCTTTATTGGCCATAACCTAACATAACGCTGACATCATACAGCCATTGCCGGACCATCGCGATTTGTGAGTGCACGGCCTAACTAATCTAATTCGGAGTACCCAAAGCACATCTTTCTTAGCACCTCGGCGTTGTGTCACACTCCTGCCTGCATGAAACTCCTACTTTGACTCTCGAGGGCCACCCGGCAGACCGCCATAACCTCGTAATCCTCAGCCGCCTGCCAATCGTTGGCCACGCCCAGATCAAGCACGACTTCGTCGAGCGCCCGCTCTACCGGGCTGCAACAGCGTCGCCGCGATCGGATCATCCCGAGCCGATCGAATGGGAGCGTCCGCTCCTACATGCCGAGATCGCGGTCGGGGTCACATCGCTCCACGTCATCAACTTGCACCTGGCGCGCCGCTTGCTGCGCCTGTTGCAGGACAGAAGCTCGGTCCATTCTCGTGGCGCACGGCCGGCGGCTGGGCCGAGGGTTTCTTCCTTGCCGCCGTGAAGCGCGCCGGCCAGGCGCTCGAGGCTCGGGTGCTCACAGAGCGGCTGCTCGATGCTGATCCCAATGCGCTCGTGGTCGTCGCCGGTGACCTCAACGCAGACATTTATGAAGTGCCGCTGCGGATCTTGCGGGCGGAACACGTAGATGTCGGCAATGCCGCGCTTTTGACCCGTGTGCTGTCTCCGGTTGAAGACGTCATTCCCGAAGCGAGACGGTTCACGGTGCTCCATCACGGCAGACGGCTCATGCTCGACCACCTGCTCGTGTCGGCGAAACTGCGCACATATCTCACCTATGCCGAAAGCCTCAATGAGGATCTGCCAGACGAAGTCGACATGGCCGAGCAAGGCGCCGTCGGTGGATCATTTCACGCCCCGCTCCTCGCCGAATTCGCCTTGTCCTCGGACCGAGTTCCGGCCTGCCAGCCAGATCGGAGTAGCGCTGCTTGAACGCGGCCGGTGGTCCCTCATCGCGCCGAGAAATGTAGTCCGCCAAGGATCGGCTGCGCAATAATGTCTCCGAATCTGGTGCGTGCCAGGAGCTGACAATAGCCGGTCCGCTGCTCTGGAACCTCCTGCACATGCTCGTGCCGTCCATCCTATTCGGCCCGATGCAGCTCGAAGACCACTCTACTCCATGAAGACCGCGCTACGTTGGTCTTGATCGACTATGACGTGTTCGAGAAAGACGAGCGGGACTGTCGTACTCCCATTCCAGTGCGTGTGAATCGTCCCTGGTTTGATTAACAGAAAATCCCCCGCCTTCAGCGTAACGGGTTCCTTGCCTTCGTCCTGGCACATCATCGTTCCTTCCAAGACATAAAACGTAACCTCACCGGTGTGGTAATGCTTTCGCACCCTTGCGCCCGGCTGATACGTTGTCCGCGACACGATGAGCAGTCTTCCAGGCACGCCTGGTATCTCGCTTTTTGCAAGTACTTCGGGCTTTACTCCCGGTATCTCCGCTGCTCGAGGGAGTTGCTGCACACTTTGCTGGTCCTGCGAACTTGCAGTGAGCTATCCACGAAAGTTGGTGACGGCATGAAGGGGTAAGGCGGCGTATCGTGGGGGTGTTCGAAGCTCCCACTTCTCCATCGAAGGAGTGATACGCCGTGACAGAGACTAATGTTTTCCAACTCTCCCAGCCAGGAACATTCGCCGATCCGCTGACCGAGGTGCTGCGCAACGGCGCGAGAGCGCTGCTGACGCAGGCCGTCGAGGCGGAGGTTGCCGCCTTGATCAGCTGCCATGCCGACAAGCTCACCGATAACGGCCGCCAGCGGCTGGTGCGCCACGGGCATCTACCCGAGCGCGAGATCGTGACCGGCATCGGTCCGGTCGCGGTGCGCTGCCCGCGCGTGCGCGACCGCGCGAGCGAAGGCTCCGATCGCATCCGCTTTTCGTCGGCAATCTTGCCGCCCTACGCGCGCCGCTCGAAGAGCCTCGAGGTGCTGATCCCGATCCTCTATCTCAAGGGCGTCTCCACCGGCGACTTCGAGGAAGCGCTCGTCGCATTGCTCGGCAAGGACGCCGGCGGGCTCTCGGCCTCGACCATCGGAAGGCTCAAGGACGCCTGGTCTGACGAGCACCTGCGCTGGAGCCGGCGCGATCTCTCCGCCAAGCGCTACGTCTACTTCTGGGCCGACGGCATCCATGTGCAGGCCCGCCTGGAGGACGAGGCCCAGTGCCTGCTGGTCATCATCGGCGCCACGCCGGAGGGCAAGAAGGAGCTCGTCGGCCTCATCGACGGCGTGCGCGAGAGCGCCCAATCCTGGCGGGAATTGCTCCTCGACCTGAAGCGGCGCGGGCTTGCGATAGCGCCCGAGCTCGCGGTCGCCGACGGCGCGCTTGGCTTCTGGCAGGCGATCGAGGAGGTGTGGCCGAAGACCCGCGGCCAGCGCTGCTGGGTCCACAAGACCGCCAACGTCTTGAACAAGTTGCCGAAGAGCCAGCACTCGAAAGCCAAGCGGGCGCTCCAAGAGATCTGGATGGCCGAGACCAAGAAGGATGCGCTTGCGGCGTTCGACGCCTTCATCGAAACCTGGGCCGTCAAATACGATAAGGCGGTCGAATGCTTGATCAAGGATCGCGACGCGCTGCTGGCTTTCTACGACTTCCCCGCCGAGCACTGGAAGCATCTACGAACGAGCAACGTGATCGAAAGTTCGTTCGCGACCATCCGCCACCGCACGGTGCGATCCAAGGGATGTCTTTCGAACAAGACCGCGCTCGCCATGATTTTCAAACTTGCCGAGGCCGCCGAGAAAAGCTGGCGTCGTCTCGATGGTCACAACCAGTTGCCGAAAGTCATTCTCGGTATAAAGTTCACCGACGGAATCGAGGTCGCTAGATCGCAAGCTCAAGCCGCCGCCTGATCTCTTCCGTCACCAAAATTCGGCGTTAGCTC
>JAFAHL010000154.1 GCA_019237215.1 Hyphomicrobiales bacterium
GTCTTCACCGAAGAGCTCGCCGCCGAAGGCGACCAGCTCGAGGAGCGCCGCGCCGAAATCGATACGATCGTCGACGGCCTCGCGGCCTACACCAAAAAAGACCGCAAGCGCGCCGGCGTTATCGTCACGATCGGCGAGCAGGGCGACTTCTGCCTGCATCAGGGGCTCATCGAGCGCAGCGCCGTTAATAGCCCGGCCCGCTCTGCCGATCACGGTGACAGTGACGATGGCCGCGACGACGCGTTTGCGCCAGGCAGCGGCGATGACGATGACCAAGACTTCGCCGCCTCCCAACGTGTTTTTTCCGCCAGCATCGAACAGGCGCTGCGCAAAGAACTCGGATTCAGCCAGAGCCTGGTCGACGATCTCAAGGCGCACCGGCATCAGATCACCCGCGCGCATCTGGCGGTAGATTTCGAGGTCGCATTCGACCTGGCGCTCTATGCGCTCTGCGTCGATGTCGCCGACCACCTCGGCTATCGCCCACGCCCCCTCGATTTGCGCGCCGTTGAAACCGTGCCGCGCAGCTCGATGAACGACCTTGCCGGCACCGCCGCCGACCATTGGCTCACCGTGCAGAAGCAAGTCCTCGAGCTCGATTGGCTCAAGCTGAAGCCGGAGCAAGGCTTCGCCGCGCTTGTCGCATTGCCAGTCGAGGAGAAGCAGCGGCTCTTCGCATGGTGCATCGCCGCCACGCTCAAGCCCCAACTGGCGATCGAGGACAGCGCCGACCCTGTGATCGAGGCGGTTGGCCGCCGCCTCGCCATCGCCTTTGAAGATTACTGGCGCCCGACTGCCGATAATTACTGGGGCCGGGTCAAGAAGGCACACGGCCTGGAAATCGGTCGGCAGATCCTTGGCGAACGCTGGGCCCGGGATCATACCGACGACAAGAAACCGGTGCTCGCCGCGGCGCTCGAGGTCGCCTTCGATCCGCAGAAGAGCAGCGCCTGCGTCAGTCTCAACCAGACGGCGCGCGACAATGCCGCCGCCTGGATGCCGCCCGGCATGGCTTTCGACACCCATGCCATCGCCGCCAGTTCTGAGAATTCCGACGCCGGCGAACACCGCGCCACTGATGGCGAAGACGGCGAAGCGGGCGACCCCGGCACCGCGTCAGCCGACCTGCCCGCCTTCCTCACCGAGGACGACCAGGTCGGCGCCCCCAACGGCGCGTCCCCCTCCTGACGGCGCATCGAACAGAAAACGGCGAACGGCAAGGCCCGTCCTGATCTGTCCGCCGTCCGCCCCGGCGGGCCGTCCGAGAGCGAGAGTCAGACCGGAAAAGGGGTGAACCGGCCGGGGAAAGAGAGCGCCGCCCGGTTCGTCCCGCTCCCGCTCTCCGGAGGCCCCGCCCATGCGCGCGATCGTCATCAATGCCAAAGACCGCACCGTCAACGAAACCGAGATCGACGGTTCGCTTGAATCCTTGCAGCAGATTGTCGGCGGCATGATCGAGCCCGTCACCCCGGGCCTCGACGGCAACCACCATTGCTACGTCAATGAGGAAGGGCTGCTCGAGCAGCCGCAGCATTTCTTCATGTTCAAGGACGGTCACCAGCCGCTTGCCGGCAACGGCGTGATCCTCGCCCTCTCCGATGACGGCGAGGAAGCGCCCTGCACCCTGCCGCTCGACTGGGACACGGACCGCGTGACCTTCATGGACCTCGCCGCCGTCCGTCAGTGGTCCTGGTCGCATTGAAGTCAATGGCTGCGCGCCAGCTGCACTGCATCCCGATCGCCTACTGCACTAAAGCAACCGGAGGCCTCGCCATGACCCGCAATGCCGAAATCGAGATCGACAGGATCGAAACTTACGACGCGCACGCGCATCCGCTCGATTATCTTTTCCAAGACCCGGACTATCGCGCCCAGGACGAAGCCCGCCTCGCAGCGTGGCGCCGTGACGAGTGGCATTTTCTCGGCATCCGCGCCAGGGCGTTGATCAAAATCCCTTATGGCGCCAATCCCGAATGCTGGGTCACCGCCGAACTGATGTCGCCCGGCCTGTGGGGCATCGAGAGCGACAGCGGCGAGGACTATTTCCGGCAGGTTTATCAGGAGCAACGCGAAATATTGATCGCCATGCTGGCCTCGCTCAAAACTAGCGACATTACTCAACACCAATGCTCAGCACTGGCAGCAACAGGGGGTCACAATGATTAAATTCAAATCGCGGATGGGAGAGCCGCGCTCGGTTTACAGCCATACGGTCCATGCCAATGTTATTGCCATCGTCGATCACGACGGAGGCCGATCGGTCACCAATGACGTCGACAACGTCATCGATGATCTGAGCCAGCAGGGCTTCGATCTTTTAAAATACCGCATCATCTATCGCGACACCCGCGGGATCTGGGACCAGCTGCTCGTCGACCGCACCGGCCATTTTGCCGGTTTCAGCAGCATCAACGAGCGCGGTCTGTCC
>JAFAHL010000078.1 GCA_019237215.1 Hyphomicrobiales bacterium
TCTCCCTGTGGCTGTGGCGCAACAGGTGCTGGGCGGCCGTGCACATCCAGACCTTGTGGTGCCGGGCGTTTTGCATACTCTGATACCGGCGGATCATTCGCGATTTGCTGGCGCTGGGGCCGCCGCTCCGGCAGCGGCGGCATCGCAGGACCCGAGCCGCGGGCCGCAATCGGCGGCTCGGCCTCGTCGTCACGGCGGCCGAGGCCGACATTGGCCAGGCGCTGCAGCAGCGACAGGCGGTTTTTCTGCGGATGATCGTCTTCGGCATCGCCGCGAGCCTGCCGAATTTCGGCCTGGGCCGGCATCGGCAGGTCCTCGAACTTCGGCATCCGGGGCGTCCGGGTGGTCGGACGCTCTGCCGACGGCGGTATGAAAGTCTCCGGCGCGACCGGCTCCTCGACCTCCGCGCGCGGAACGTCATGGTCGGGGAACAGCGACGGCTTCTGCGCGATCGGGCGCACCGTGACATCGCCATAGGAGGCGGGCTGCACCGGCGCCGCGCCGGGCGGTGTATCGGGCGCGACCGCGGCCGCAATGGCAGCGAGCGCCGCACGCTCGACATTGCTGGCCTGGCGCTGCGGCGCAGGGGCCGCAGCGGGTTGCACCGAAGCTTGCGCTTCAAGCTTGGCCGCGCGTTCGGCGAGCCGCGCATTGTCGGCGCGGAGCCGCGCGGTCAGGTCGGCCAGGCGGTTCTCCGGCCCGGCGATCGGCTGGGCCGCCGGCTGGGTCAGGGTCGCCGCAGGCGTCGAAGCGGCGCGGCTGATCTGGGCATGGTCGATGCCGGTGGCCACGACCGAGACCCGAATCACGCCATCGAGCGCCTCGTCGAAGGTCGCGCCGACGATGATGTTGGCGTCCTGGTCGACCTCTTCGCGAATCCGCGTGGCGGCTTCATCGACCTCGAACAGGGTCAGATCCTTGCCGCCGGTGATCGAGATCAACAGGCCCTTGGCGCCCTTCATCGAGGAATCATCGATCAAGGGGTTGGCAATCGCGGCTTCGGCTGCGGTCAGCGCGCGCTTGTCACCGGTGGCTTCGCCGGTGCCCATCATCGCCTTGCCCATCTCCCGCATCACGGCGCGGACGTCGGCGAAGTCGAGGTTGATCAGGCCTTCCTTGACCATCAGATCGGTGATGCAGGCGACGCCCGAATAGAGCACCTGGTCGGCCATGGCGAAGGCGTCGGCAAAGGTCGTCTTCTCGTTTGCCACCCGGAACAGGTTCTGGTTGGGGATGATGAGCAGCGTGTCGACGACCTTGTGCAGTTCGGCGATGCCTTGTTCGGCCACGCGCATCCTGCGTATGCCTTCGAAGTGGAACGGCTTCGTGATCACGCCGACGGTGAGGATGCCGGCTTCTTTCGCGCAACGAGCCACCACCGGCGCCGCGCCGGTGCCGGTGCCACCGCCCATGCCGGCGGTCACGAACACCATGTGCGCGCCCTGGAGATGATCGCGGATTTCCTCGATCGCTTCCTCGGCCGCGGCCCGTCCGACTTCCGGCTGGGAGCCGGCGCCGAGCCCTTCGGTGACGGCCACGCCCATCTGGATGATGCGCTCGGCCTTGGACATCGTGAGCGCCTGGGCGTCGGTGTTGGCGACCACGAAGTCGACCCCCTGCAGCCCGCTCGCGATCATGTTGTTGACGGCGTTGCCACCGGCACCGCCGGTCCCGAACACGGTGATCCGCGGCTTGAGCTCACGGACGTCGGGAATCTTCAGATTGATGCTCATGTTTGCCTCTTCATAGCGGACGTCACCGCCGCCGGGTCGGGCCGGTCCGCCGCCGGCCGATGGGAATGTGCGATCGAGTCATCAGAAGCTCTCGCGAAGCCATCGTCCGACCCGTGCGATATAGCCGCCCCCTGTCGCCGAGTGCCGCGTTCGCCGCGGTTCGAAATGTTCAAGATGCGCCGCCTGTGGATAGACCAGCAGCCCCGTGGCGACGGTAAATGCAGGCCCCTTCGCTTCCTCCGGCAATCCGGCAATGCCGAGCGGTCGCCCGAGCCGCACCGGGCGGCGCAGCACTTGCGCGGCAAGCTCGGCCACGCCGGTGAGCTGGCTCGCCCCGCCGGTCAGCACCACGCGCCCGCGCGGCTCGGCTGCGAACGGCGAAGCCGCCAGGCGATCACGGACCATTTCCAATATTTCTTCGATGCGCGGCTTGATGATGCGGGCGAGGCTTGCACGCGAAACGAAATGCGGAGCCTCGTGCTCGTCGTTGTCGACCGGAGGCACCGCGATCATGTCGCGTTCGTCCGAGGCGCCCGTGAGCACGCTGCCGTAGAGCGTTTTAATGCGCTCGGCGTCGACGACACGAGCATTGAGGCCGCGGGCGAGATCCATGGTCACGTGCCAGCCGCCGAGCGCGAAACCGTCGGCATGCACGAAGCGGCTGCCGGTGAAGACCGCGATCGTTGTCGTGCCGGCACCCATCTCGATCACGGCGGCGCCGAGCTCGGCTTCGTCATCGGCGAGCGCGGAGAGGCCGGCCACATACGGACTCGTCACCATCGCCTCGACCGCGAGGTGGCAGCGCTCGACCGCGAGCATGAGATTGCGCGCAGCCGAACCGTCCGCGGTCACGACGTGCATGTCGATGCCGAATTCGCGCGCGAGCATGCCGCGCGGGTCGCGAACGCCGCGGGCGTGGTCGAGCACGTAGCCGATCGGAAGCGAATGCAGCACGGCGCGTCCAGCGCGCGCCGAATGGCGGCTTCCGGCGGTGAGCACGCGGGCAATGTCGCGCTCGCCGATGGCCGAGCCCGCGACCTCGATCGACGCGGAGATGAGCTCGCTCGTCGGACGACCGGCGGAGACCGAGACGATGACCGCGTCGAGCTGCATTTTCGCCGTGCGCTCGGCGAGATCGGCGCATTGCCGCACCGCCGCTTCCGCCTCGGCAAGATCGATCACCGTGCCGGCCTTCATCCCGCGGGCGAGCGTGTGACCGAACCCCACGACCTCGACGGAGTGGCTGCGCAGCCCCAGCGAGTCCTCGGGCGGGCTCGGCCTCAGCCGTCCGATGAGGCACGCGATCTTGCTGGTGCCGACGTCGAGCGCGGCCACCAGCACCGAGCGGTTGGCCGGCAGCGGTTTCATCTTCGGGGTGAGGCCGAACTGGAGGGCGCTCATGCGTTGCCGCCCTTCTTTTTCAGCTTGTCCTTGAGCGCCTCGATGCGCGCCTGCGCGGCCGCCTCCGAGAGGCGCACCGTCACCCGGTCGAGGAGCCTGAGATCGATCGCGACGATGTCGCGGGTGATCAGGTTCTTTTCGTTGTCGAGCGCGACCAGCCGCTCGAGCGCGGGCGCCACGTCGGTTTCAGGCAGCCGCACGTCGATGCCGTTCTTCAGCCGCAGATTCCAGCGCCGTTCGCCGACCAGCACCGAGGCGCGGACGAAGTCGCGCATGGTGGGATAGCGATCAAGCAGAGCGAGGAATTCCTTCGCTTTCGTTTGCGCCCCCTCGCCCACGACGAGGGGCAGTTGCATGAGACGCGGCGCGACATAAGGTTCGAGCACGGTGCCGTCGTCGGCGATGACCGACACCTGCCCGTCCTTTTGCCACAGCGCGAAGGCCTCGCGTTCCTTGACGACGATCTGCAGCTCGCCGGGATAGAGCTTGAGCACCGTGGCGTCCGCGATCCACGGATTGGTCTTGAGGCGCTCGCGCGTCTGATCGACGTCGAGAAAGAGCAGCGAAGTGGTGCCTGTGACGCTGGCCGCGGCGAGCACCTCCTCGCGGCTGACGTGACGATTGCCGGCGAGCGCGATCGAGACGACGCGGAAGCCGGTTGCACCAGCGATGCCGTCGCGCGCACCTTTGATCCCGTCGATTATGCTCGCAACGTGATCGCCCTTGACGACGCCGTAGGCGAGGCTCGCGACAATGATGACGGCGCTAGCGGCAACGCCTACGCCGCGCGGCCACTTGCTGTCGAGGAGCGACGACCAGCGCTCGATGATGCGTGCGACGGGGGTCCTCGGTCTGGTCGCCTTGCCGTCGCCGGCAGGTGCCGCACGCACAGCTGCATGATCGCTCAGGCGCGAGCGCCATCGCGCAGTCCCCTTCAGCGGTTGAGCGAGGCGTCCTCGATCATCCATTGCACGAGCTCATCGAACGTGATGCCCGCGTGCGCCGCAAGTTCGGGCACGAGCGACGTCTCGGTCATGCCGGGCTGCGTGTTGACTTCGAGACAAACGAGTCCCCCCATACCCTCGACGCGATCGTCGTAGCGGAAATCCGCACGGCTCACGCCTCGGCAGCCCAGCGCGCGATGCGCCGCCAGCGCTAGTCTGCGGACTTGTTGGTAAACAATCGATGAAACCGGCGCAGGAAGCAGATGTTTGGATCCGCCGGGAACATATTTGGCCTCATAGTCGTAAAATCTTACCGTCGGCACGATTTCAATCACCCCGAGCGCCGCATCACCCATGACGGCGCACGTCAACTCCTTGCCGGCAATATATTTTTCGACGATGAGGCGGTCGCCATAGGGCCAGTCCTCGCGGGTGAGTTCCTGCGGCGGATGGGCATGATCCTCGCGCACGATGAAAACCCCGACGCTCGAACCTTCCGCGATCGGCTTGATGACGTAGGGCGGCGGCAGCACGTGGGCTTTGGCCACCTCGAACCGCGACGCCACCAGCCCCTCGGGCACCGGCACGTCGGCCGCGCGAAACAGGGCCTTGGCGACGTCCTTCTGCATGGCGAGCGCCGACGCCATCACGCCGGAATGGCTGTAGGGGATGGCGAGAATTTCGAGCACGCCCTGCAGCGTGCCGTCCTCGCCCGGTCGCCCGTGCAGCATGTTGAGGGCA
>JAFAHL010000200.1 GCA_019237215.1 Hyphomicrobiales bacterium
AGGACTTATCAGAAGGTTCTGGCTCAACGCATCAAGGAGATCGAACAGCGCCAGCGCAAACCCCAGAAGGGGGACGACATCCTGCTTTCGGTCATCACCGACGGCCGCCACGCCGCGATCGACCTCAGGTTCGTCAACGCCGAGCAACCGGACGAGCCCGAGAACAAACTGAATACGATGATCGCCAAGGTCTTCCAAATCTGGCAAGACACGGCCGATCGCCGTTACCTGCGGCCGGACGGCGCGCCGGACCCGATCCCCGGCGCGACGCAAATGATCTTCTCCGACCTCGGAACGCCATCCGTCGCCGAGGCGCGCGGCTCTTCCGCCTATCTTTGGGCGAGGGAGAAGCTGATCGCGCTCGGCGTGCCCGCTTCCGAGATCGCCTTCATGCAGGACCACAAGCGCTCCCACGCCAAGCAGCGCCTGTTCAACGACATGAACGCGGGCAAGAAGCGGATTCTCATCGGCTCGTCCGAGACCATGGGCACCGGGGTCAACGCCCACAGACGGCTCATCGCGCTCCATCATCTCGACGTGCCCTGGCTCCCCTCTCAGGTCGCCCAGCGCGAAGGCCGGATCGAGCGCCAGGGCAACCAGAACGACGAGATCGAGCTCTTCGCCTATGCGACCAAGGGAAGCGTCGACGCCACCGGCTGGCAGACGCTCGAGCGCAAGGCGCGGTTCATCGACATGGCCATGTCGGGCGATCCGTCGATCCGGCGGATCGAGTACGTCGGAGCGCAAGCCAATCAGTTCGGTCTCGCCAAGGCGATCGCATCCGGCGACCAGCGCCTGATCCAGAAGGCGGGCCTCGAGGCCGAGATCGCCCGCCTCGAGCGCCAGCGGGACAATCATTTCGACGAGCAGATCGCGATCCGCCGCAAGATCGACCGCCTCGGCCGCGAGGCGGAAGAGGCGCGCATTCGCATCGCTCAAATCGAGTGCGATATCGGAAAGCGGAAGCCCACCCGCGGCGACGCCTTCGAAATGACGGTCGACGGCAAAGCGTTCCGCGAACGGAAAGACGCGGGCGCGTTGCTCCTCATGCACGTCCGCAAGGCCGAGGCCGAGAAGCCGTTCGGGCCGCGGACGATCGGCGCCGTCGGCGGGTTCGATCTTCGCCTCGGCCGGGACATGTTCGGCTGGCCGGCGCTCCTGATCGCGCGCACCGGGCGCGGCGAAGCCGTTAAGTGCGAGACCGACCTGACCCCGCCCGGGCTCGTCTCCCGGCTCGAGCACGCGCTGACCCGCTTCGAAGCGAACCTTGGCGAGATGAGAGGCGTGATCGCTGAGGCCGAGACCTGGCTGCCATCGCTTAAGTCGCGCCTCGGCGTCCCCTTCGCGTTTCAGAGCGAGCTCGACGACAAGCTCGCCGAGCTGGCCGCGATCAACGCGTCTCTCGCGGCCACGACCGCCGACGCCGACGCTGACGCCAACGCCAACGCCGATCCGGCCGCCGAAGCGGCCTGATCCCTTCCTCCATCAGCCCCAAAGGAAATTGCTATGCTCTCCGCAGCGCTCACGCGCGCCCTGATCACGCCTGCCTTCGTCGCCGCCGACTTTATACCGACCCAATGGGACAGCGGCGAACAGAAGGCAAAATTCGCCAACGCGCTCATGAGGTTCATAGCCGACGGCTATCCGCGATCGAAGTTTCATGAGAGCTTCTATCGCCGGCTGTCGAATACGTTCGGGCACATTGCTCACTATGACTCGGCCGGGTTTTACGAGGACTTCTTCCTGACGGCGAAGGACAAGCTCGAATTCCTCGAGCAGTGCGCCGAATGGCCTTGCTTTGGCGACCCGGCGCACACCTATTCGGACGTCGAGCGCGCCGTCAGCGCGCGCCTGCGCAAAAGCCAGATCATCGCGATAATGAGCTCGCAAATCGCGGTCGAGCGCAGGCGAAAGGAGCTCGCGCTCCTGGCGGAGCTAAAAGCGCGCTACGAGCCGGTCGCAGAGGCGCCGGCAAGCGCTGAGATCCGGGACCTGTTCGGCTGATCGTCCTCGAGGGCGCCCACGAAACCCGAGGGCCGGGCCAAACCCGAATCAGAAATCAGAACAAGAAGGGCCAACGAGCACGGCCGCGCGCCCGCAGCAAAGGGTGGGTTCGGCCGGCCGCTTCGCTGGTCCGGACCGAATCCCGGCGCGTTGCGCGGCCTTTGCCCCGGTCCCGCGCCCGCGCTTCCGGGGATCGCGGTTTCGGAGATGACTGCCGAACCGGAAAGAACAGGAGCAAAAGCAATGGACCAGAAGATCGAACTGCGCATCGTCGACCCCAGGACGCTCAAATATTCCGACAACAGGGACCCGCGGCAGATCCCGGCCGATCGACTGTCCGACGCGGCTCTCAAGGCCAACAGCAATGCCATCGGATTCGTTCAGCCCCCGCTCTTCTCCGAGCAGGAGGATGGGACCCTCATCATTATCGCGGGCCGCCGCC
>JAFAHL010000247.1 GCA_019237215.1 Hyphomicrobiales bacterium
CGCCACGGTGATAACTCTCGATGGCGCTGCGAATCTCCTCCGGCGTACCGATCCAAGCCAAGCTTTTCTCGACCTGCGATTCGAACGTCTCTCGCGCCAGGCTCTCGATCATTTTCTGGTAGTTGGGATAGTCGCGCGAGGACACGCCGGACATCCAACCCGAGGCCGCGTCGACGATCGACTTGAGATATTGGTTGAGCGGCTCGCGGGCGACGGCGGCGGCCTTGGCCGAGGTGTCCGCGCAATACATGTGGAACGCGAGCATCACCTTGCCGCGGCCGCCATGTCCGGCCGCCGTCCAGGCGTCGCGATAGGTCTGCAGCAAGCTTGCCATGTGCGCGCCCGCGAGCGGAATGCCCATCAGATAGTGGCCGAGCGTGCCCGCGTTCTCAAACGACTCCCTGGTGGACAGCGCGGCGATCCAGAACGGCGGCCGCGGCTTCTGGGTCGGACGCGGCAACGAGGTCGCGTTCTCGAAACTGTGGAAGCGGCCACGCGCGGTGACCTTATCGTCCTCGAGCAGGCGCCGCACCTGCTCGAGCCCTTCGTCGAAGCGCGCGCGGCTCTCGTCCATCGAGATGCCGAAGCGGGCAAACTCGTGGGGCAAGAAGGCGCGGGCAAAGCCCACCTCTAGCCGGCCCCCGGAAATCGCGTCTACCATTCCGATTTGGCCTGCGAGCTTGAGCGGATTGTTGAACACCGGCAGCACCGCGCCGGTGATGAGGCGGAGCGAGCGCGTCACCGCCGCCGCGGCGGAAAGAAAGATGAGCGGATCGGGACTGTAGCCGCCGTAGGACAGAAAATAGTGCTCGACCGTGCGCACGTTGGTGAAGCCCAGCCGCTCCGCGAGTTGCGTGAGCTCGAGCGCCTCGCGCCAGTACTGGTCGGCGGGCTTCTGATCGGGACCGACGGCCGGAAAGAACTGAATGCCGAATTCCATTGGTCACCTTGGCATGCTCAGAGCTCCACGCCGAGCCGGCGATCGAGCGAATAGGGCCCCCCGCCCCGCAGCGCGATGGCGAAGCAGACGAGGCCCCAGAGCAAGCTGTATTCGTAACCGCGATTGAGCCACGAAAATCCAGCCTTCCAATAGAGCAGCGTGATGATCAGCATTTCCACCGCGGCGGCGGCGGCGAAGAAGCGCGTGAACAGGCCGATGATGAGTGCGATACCGCCGGCGAACTCGATGATCAACGCCGCCCAGATCCAGGGCAGCGCCGGATCGAACCCCTGCTCCACGAAGGGGCGGATATAGGCCGAGGGCCCGCGCGCGACCTTGCCCCAACCGTGGACCAGCAGATTCCAGCCCACTGCGACGCGCACGAGCGGCCAGGCGAGCGGGATTGCCATATCGTAGAACGACTTGAGGACGGGAAACAGCAGCTTGGGTTCGTGCTCGACGGTCTCCGTCACGTCTTGTCCTCCCTCAGTGTCGATTCAAATCATCACTATGAATTCATCATCAGCGTAGTGCGCCGACGCAGCCAGCGGCCCAGCCGCGAACTCGGTGCGCTCGCTCTCCCTGCGCGAGCGGGGAGAGAGAACGTGGCGGTTGTCTCATCGCATTTTTGCGGCGCGATGGATGGCGGCGCGAATGCGGACATAGGTCGCGCAGCGACAGAGGTTCGTCATCTCCCGATCGATGTCGGCGTCGCTCGGATCCGGGTGGCGGCTCAGCAGCGACGCCGCCGCCATGATCATGCCGGACTGGCAATAGCCGCATTGCGGGACGTCGAGCTCGGTCCAGGCCTTCTGCACCGGATGGTTGCCGTTGTGCGAGAGGCCTTCGATGGTCGTGACCTGACGGCCATCCGCCATCATGACCGGCATCACGCAGGTGCGCATCGCGACGCCGTCGATATGCATGGTGCAGGCGCCGCAAACCCCGATGCCGCAACCGAACTTGCTTCCGGTGAGGTTGAGATGCTCGCGCACGACCCATAACAGCGGGACGTCGTCGGGCCCATCGAACTCGGCCGGCATTCCATTGACGGAAAACTTCACCGACATGGCGGGCAGCCTCTCACGCGTTGGCTCGGAACGCATCTTCCGGGAACGGCATCACGTCGAGCCGCCGGCCGGTCGCGCTGAACAGGGCCTGCGCCAGCGCGGGCGCCACCGGCGCCAGAACCACTTCGCCGAACCCTTGCGGCGGACGCTCGCTGTCGAGCACGATCGGGACGATCTCCGGCATCTCGTCCATGCGCAGCAGCGGATAGTCGAAGAAGTTGCTCTGCTCGGCACCGCCGTTCGAGAACGTAATCCTGCTCTTGAGCGTGTTGGTGAGCGCAAACCCGATCCCGCCCTCGATCTGCGCATGAAGCGTGTTCGGGTTGACCACGAGGCCGGGATCGACGGCGCAGAACACGCGCTTGATCGCCAACCGCCCGCCGACGCGGGCAAGCTCCACCACCTCCGCGACATAGGTCTTGAACCGTCCGCCGCGGCCGATGTAGCAATTGTACGCAATGCCCCGAAACGTATTCGGCGGCGCGGGCGCGGTCCAGCCGGACGCCTGCGCGGCGGCATCGAGCACGCGCAGCGCAAGCGGATCGTCCGCCAGCAGATTGCGCCGGTAGGTGTACTGGTCGACGTTGGCGCGCTGGGCGAGCTCGCTGATGAAGCTTTCCCAGAAGAACACCGCCGCGGTCGAGCCCACCGAGCGCATGAAGTAGACCGGGATCGGCAGCGGTGTGTCCACGGTCTCCACCAGAAAGTGCGGCAGGCGGTAGCTCTGATTGTAGATGCCGTCGACCATGCTCTCGTCCCAGGCGCCCTCGGGTGTCTGGTCGAGCCAGCTCTTGCGCACCGCGCCGAACAGCGATTGGCCGGCAACGCGCGCGTGCACCGCCAGCGGATAGCCGCGGTCGTCGAGAACCGCGCGAAAGCGGCCGCCCGCGTTCGGCCGGTAGACATCGTGCTGCATGTCCTCCTCGCGCGAGCGAATGAGCTTGATCGGACGTCCCACCGCCTTCGATGCCTGCACCGCCTGCAACACGTAGTCGGGCACGATCTTGCGGCCGAAGCTTCCGCCCAGAAACGTGACGTTGACCTTGACGTCGTCGGGAGAGCAACCGGCCGCGTGCGCCACCGCCTCCTGGCACGCCGTGACCGATTGGATCGGGCCCCAGACCTCGACCGCGCCGTCCTTGTAGCTCGCGGTGGCGTTGACCGGCTCGAGCGGAGCATGCGCGATGTGCGGCAGCACGAAGCGCCGCTCGATGACCTCGGACGCGCGACGCTCAAGGATTTCTCTCGGCTGTCCCCGGGCCAGCGCGGTGACGCCGTGCTCGGCGCTCAAGCCGGCGTCCAGCATGGCGTCAATCTTGGCGGTAGAGAGATCGCCGTCGGCGCCGCCGTCGAACACCACGTCGAGCGCATCGAGCGCGCGCTTGGCCTGCCAGAACCGATCGGCGACGACGCAGACCGCGTTGTGGCGCGGCAAGTGCGGCAGCCGTGGATGCTGGGAGCCGGCGTCTTCGTTAGCGATGGCGAGCGCCGCGAGCTTCACCACCGCGCGCACCCCGGGCATCTTGAGAATATCGGCTTCGTTGTTGATCGCGGTCAGCTGCCCGCTGAACGCGCGCGCGCTCTTGATCGCGGCGTTGAGCATCCCGGGGACCACCACGTCGATGCCGAAGATCGCGCTGCCGTTGCATTTGGCCGGCGTATCCAAGCGCGCCACCGGCTTGCCGATGAGGCGAAATTGGCTGCGCTGCTTGAGCGGCGGCGTGGCGCTGAGCGGCGCTAGCGGCAAGTTGCCCGTACGAGAGCCGTTCGCCGCGCGCATTGATGACGAAGCCGTTCTCGGTGCGGCACTGCGCGACATCGACGTTCCACGTCTGCGCCGCGGCGCGCATGAGCACCTCGCGGGCGGCGGCGCCGGCGCTACGCAGGCGCTCATAAAGCGCCGTGGTCGACATCGAGGCGCCCTCTTTTTGCGCCGGCGGCTCCTGCCGGAACGCGATCTTGTAAGCCGCCTTGCCGGTCACGAACCGGACCTTGACGCGCTCCCAATCGGCGTCGAGCTCGTCGGCGAGAATCTGCGGCAACGCGGTATACGAGCCCTGCCCCACCTACGGCTGTGACAGTGCAAGCGTCACCTCTCCGCTCGGCGCGATCACGATCCAATCGGTGATCTCGTAGCTCTCCGCGGCGCGGCTAGGCCGGGCGCTGATGGGAACGAGGAGCGATGCCGTGGTCAGCGCGGCGCCGGTGAGG
>JAFAHL010000653.1 GCA_019237215.1 Hyphomicrobiales bacterium
CGACATGCGCTACGGCGTGTTGCACGACGTGGCCGCGCGCGTGCTCGCCGGCACGCCGATCGATCTCACCACCGGCCACGTCAACGTGATCTGGCAAGGCGACGCCAACGCCATGGTGCTGCGCGCGCTTGGCCATTGCACCGTGCCGTCGAGCCCGCTCAACGTCAGCGGGCCGGAGACGGTGAGCATCCGCTCCCTGGCGCAAGCCTTTGGGCAGCGCCTGGGGAAACCGCCGGTCTTCACCGGCCTAGAAGCCGCGGAGGCTTGGCTCGTCAATACCGCCGAGGCCACGCGCCTGTTCGGTTATCCGCGCGTGCCGCTCGGCACGCTCGTCGATTGGACTGCCGACTGGGTCGCACGCGGCATGCCGAGTCTGGGCAAGGACACCCATTACGATACCCGCCATGGCGACTTCTGAGCCGCGGCTCACCGTCAAGGAGTCGCTGACGCCGTCGGAACTCGACGATGTGGGTGCGCTCGTGCGCGAAGCGCGCTGGAACCAGCTTGCCGCCGATTGGCGCATCTTCATCGAATTCGGCCGCCTCTATGCCGTCCATTGCGAAGCGGGTCGCATCGTCGCCACCACGGCGACGCTGCCCTACGGCGGGCGTTTCGCCTGGATCAGCATGGTGCTGGTCGCGGGCGAATATCGCCGCCGCGGCCTGGCGACGGCGTTGTTGCGGCAGGCAATGGCGGACCTGGGGGCGGCCAAGCTTGTGCCCGTGCTCGACGCCACGCCCGATGGCCGCGCCATCTATCGCAGGCTCGGCTTCGAGGACTCCTGGGGCTTTCAGCGGCTGATCCGCCGTGAGCGCCAGCGTGCCGCCGGAACCGTGGGCGCGCCCGCGGGCGTCAGCGTGCGACCGATCGCCGACGCGGATTGGCCGGCGCTGTGCGCCTACGACGCCGCAGCCTTCGGCGCCGACCGCAGCGCCGTGCTCGCAGGCCTGCGCGGGCGGCTCTCCGCGGCCGAGCTCGTCGCCGCGCGCGGGAACGCTATCGCCGGCTTCCTGCTCGGCCGCGACGGTGGCTTGGCCGCGCAGATCGGCCCGCTGATCGCGGACGATGATGCGATCGCCGGCGCGCTCATGGCGCGTGCGCTCGACGGGATCGAAGGTCCGCTGTTCGTCGACCTCGCCGACAGCAAACGCGAGCTGCGCAGCGTCCTCGACGCGCACGGCTTCACCGCGGCGCGGCCGTTCACGCGCATGCTTTGGGGGTCGTCGGCGCGCTTCGACGACGCCGCGCGCACCTTCGCGGTGGTCGGGCCGGAATTCGGGTAAAGCCGCCTTAATATCACGTTGCCCGCCGTCGTCCCCGCGCATAGCGCGTCGAAGGCGCGCGTAAACGCGCTTATGCTGGGGACCCATATTCCAGAGCCGGTGGTTATGGGTCCCCGCAACGGGGTCCCCGCGACGCCCGCGTCACGGGGTGTGCCCCCTCGCGGGGACGACAACACTTCAATAGAGCTTCGGCGGGTTGATCGGCGGCATTTTCACGTTCTTGTCGAGGAACTCGTTGGTGTAGGCGCTCTTGATGTCGTAGGGCTTTTCCATCTTGAGATATTCATCGACCAGCTTGTAGTCGTCGGCCATGCGCTTGTCATCGTGCCAGCCGAGCGCCACCGTGCGCGAGGTCTCGTCGTTCATCAGGATGGTGACGAGATGCCAATTGTCGAGCTCGTTCTGGTAGAGCAGTGCGCCGTTGGCCTCGACCAGCGCCTGCACGCAGGGCTCGGGCGTCTTGGCGCAGTCCGCGAACGCCTTCTGCGTGATCTTCACGAACTTTTCGGCCTTGTCGTGATTGGCCTTGAGCCAAGCGCCGTTGGCGATGATGGAGTTGCCGTAGGGATTCACGCCCGCGTCCTTCCAGGCGAGAAAACCCATGTCGCTTCCAAGCTCACGCGCGAACACGTGGTGAAGATTGAAGAACGACGTGGTCGCGTCGATGGTCCTGGCCTTGAGCGCGCCGAGCTTGGCATTGGCGTCGATGTTGACCCAGGTCACCGAGTTCGGATCGACGCCGACCTTCTTGGCCAACGCCGGCCACATGGTGCGCGCGCCGTCGCCCGCGGGGTTGCCGATCTTCTTGCCGGCGAGATCGTTGACGCTGCGGATGCCGGAGCTCTTGAGCCAATAGAGTCCCTGCGGCGAATTGGCATAGACGTTCATCACGCCCACGGCATCGACGCCCTTGCCGCGAAAGAGGAGCACGCCCGCCATGTCGGAAAGACCAAGCTGGGATTGACCGGCGCCCACCTTCTGCGCCGAGGCCGCCGAGCCGCGCCCGGTCTCGAAGTCGACGTCGAGGCCGGCTTGTTTGTAAGAACCCATCTTCTGGGCATAAAAATATGGCGCATGATCGCCGCCGGCGACCCAGTTGAGCGTGAAGGTGATCTTCTGCGCCGCGGCTTGCGATGCGCCAAGCGCAACGAGCGTCGCGAGCGCGGCTTTCGCGATGATCTTCATACCGGGCTCCAAAAAACGGGCTTAAGGATTGGCGCGTCGTTCTCCACGCGCGGCGATGTTATAACGTCGATGTCATTCGCAACGCAATCGGGGCACGCGAGAGAGACGCGTTCATGACGTCGCACTGGCAGGATTGGCCGCCGCAGGTGCTCGCCGCGTTGCGCAAGGGCGTGGTGATCCCGGCACATCCGCTCGCGCTCAACGCCGAGCGCAAGCTCGACACGCGCCGC
>JAFAHL010000753.1 GCA_019237215.1 Hyphomicrobiales bacterium
GGCCTATCTCGACGTCTACCTCGAAGCGGCCGGGATCGGCGACGCGAAAAAGACTCCCCTCTTCCCTTCAGCCCGCGGGCGCACCGGCGAGCTGACCGAAAGCGCCATGCACCGCGTCGATGTCTACCGCATGATTCGCCGGCGCGCAAAGGACGCCGGGCTTGATGCGGATATTTGCTGCCACACGTTCAGGGCGACGGGAATCACCGCTTATCTCGACAGTGGCGGGACCCTGGAAAACGCGCAATTGATGGCGGCGCACGAAAGCCCGCGCACGACGAAGCTCTATGACCGCACAGGCGACGAGATCACGCTCGATGAGGTCGAGCGGATAGCGATTTGACAATCGGCCTTAAAGGCGATCACGATGAGCCGAGCAATAATCTGGGTTAGTAGTTCTCTGCAGATCCTCCATCCAACAATCGCAATGACGAAAAAGATGATGCCCTTCAAATACCAATTGTCCACCAGCAACGTGGCGACAAAGGCCACAGTACCGAAGACGACCGATCTAAAAATTGCCTCGGGATGACCAATAAACCGCCCTGACGGATACAATTTGTCTACCAGCACCGTGGCGACAAAAACCAAAGCGCAGAGAATCCCTACCAAAGCGGCCCACATCAGGCCGTCAGAAGTCCATCGGGAAAATAAAACTGCAGCCACTGTGGGGGCATCGTCAGCCCAAAACGTCGAAACCATCGCCTTGATGATCTCACCTACCAGTTCGATGGAAAGTCCCCGTTAGGACCGCGTCTGTTGTTTGAACGATTCCAATAGCCGTTTGTCCGAAAAGAAAATGGCCATTCCAAACGCCCATGTTCCCCACAGACCCGCGCCCCATGCCGCCCAGCTGCAGATCCAGACGAACGTCTCCCCCAATGCCGCCGCCCGAGGCTCAAGGAAAAGAATCCCGGCGGCGATAATCCACCACATCAAGCCGTAGCGGGCATAGCCCCAGCGAAGATGGCGCACGATGGCGATGGTAAGCCCCGTCGCGGTTTTTGAGGGCGCGGTGGGGTCTGGTGATCATGGTTGGCGAGGTCGATCTGGCTCGGGCCATCGGCGAACTCGATCGTGCCGCGGGGGTCAGGGGGCCTGCGGCGGATCGAGTTTGGCGATCTGGTCCACGAACCTTTGCGTGTATTCCGGGTCGAAGTCGTCCGGCGCGCGGTTGATGATCTCCAGCACGCGCCGATAGCAGGCGACGGCGTCTCGGTTTTCGCCACGCTTCTCGTGGACGTGGCCGAGGAACTCGCATCCGTCTGGGATATCCGGATAGCGTTCCAGGAGATGGCGGGCGGCGGTCTCGAGCTCTTCCAGCTTGCCTTCGTGGATGAAGCGGAGGGCGGCCTCGACCGTCTCCTCCAGGTCGTCATCACGGGAGGCGGCGAAGTCGGCCGTGATCGCGTCGCGGGCCTTGCGCAGCTCCAGGCGCCTGGCTTCGGCGCGCGCCTCGCGCCCGGCCTGCTCGGCGGCGAGGCGCTCGCGCTCGGCCGCCTCGTCCCGCGGCAGGCAACACACCTTGTATTTCTTGCCGCTTCCGCAAGGGCAGCGATCGTTGCGTCCAGGCTTGGCCATCGGGGTCGAGCGCCTTCTGTCCGGAGGACGCATCCTTGTACGCAGCGCTGCTGGCCGACGCCAGATTCCATGACCTCCTGCTCGCCGCCGACCGTGATCTGGCGGAGGCTTGCCGGACCGAGGGCTGCGCCTGCGGCGGGCGCCGGCACATGGCGCGCTACGCCCGCAAGCCCCGCGGCCGGCCGTGCCGTCTCGGGCCCGAGCACGACCAGCGCTTCAGCTTTTGCTGCGCCGTCGACGGCTGCCGTTCGCGGGCGACGCCGCCGTCGCTGCGCTTCCTCGGGCGCAAGGTCTATGTCGCGACCGTCGTCGTGTTGATCGCCATCCTGCAGCACGGCGTCAGCGACGCGCGGCTCGAGCGCCTGAGCGAGGTCGTGTCGGTCGACCGGCGCACGATCGAACGCTGGCGCAGGTGGTGGCGCGACACGCTCACGGCGACCCCGTTCTGGAGGACGGCGCGCGCCGCCTTCCTGCCGCCGCTCGACGGGACGCAGCTTCCGGCGGCGCTGATCGACCGCTTCGGCGGCGACGCGCAGGATCGGCTGGTCGCCCTGCTGCGCTTTCTCGGCCCGGTC
>JAFAHL010000757.1 GCA_019237215.1 Hyphomicrobiales bacterium
GCGGCCCATGGCGCGCCGTAAGCGCGCCCTTGCCCCGGAACGGCGCTTCCGGGTTGGTCGCTTCCTGACAAGCCTGTGGCCGGACCTATTGCCGGAGCGCGGCGCGGCATCGCGCGAGCGCGCCGGACGTTTCAAGGAGTGCCAGAATGCCCGATCGCACCCTCAAGTTTCTTGCCGCCGTCGCGCTCGGCATCGGGCTGGCGACCCCGCTGACCCCTGCGCTTGCGCAGGACAAAACCATCACGGTCTTCGCCGCCGCCTCGATGAAGAACGCGCTCGACGACGTCGATGCCGCCTTCACCAAGAGCACAAGCATCAAGGTGGTGGCGAGCTATGCGGCGAGTTCCGCGCTGATCAAGCAGATCGAGAACGGCGCCCCCGCCGACGTCTTCATCTCCGCCGACCTCGACTGGATGGACTACGGCGCACAGCACAAGCTCATCAAGGACGACACCCGCATCAATCTTCTCGGCAACCGGCTGGTGCTGATCGCACCCAAGGACTCCAAGATCGGCAACGTCACCATCGCGCCCGGCTTCGACCTGGCGAAACTCGTCGGCGACGGCCGCATCGTCACCGCCGACGTGCGCGCCGTGCCGGTGGGCAAATATGCCAAGGCCGCGCTGGAGCAGCTCGGCGCGTGGGCCGCAGCCGAGCCGAAATTCGCCATGACCGAGAACGTGCGCGCGGCGCTCACGCTGGTCGCGCGCGGCGAAGCGCCGCTCGGGATCGTCTACGAGACCGACGCCAAGGTCGAGCCGAACGTGAAGATCGTCGGCACCTTTCCCGCCGACTCGCATCCCCCGATCGTCTATCCGGTGGCGCTGACCGTCAACGCCAAGCCCGAGGCCGCACGCTACCTCACCTTCCTGCGCTCGGGCGCGGCGAAGGCGGTGTTCGAGGCTTATGGTTTTACGTTCCTGCTACGGCCGACGTCGTGAACGCCTCCAACTCGTTTGCTCCTGTGTCCCGGATGCGGTGCAGCGCGAGGCGCGCAAGCGCCGAGCGGTGCTCCGCTGATCCGGGACCGTCACAGACTGGAGCGATCCACGTAAGTCGGGTTTACCCGATTTACGCGCATTTGAGCGCCGATCTCGGGCAAGCCCGAGATCGGTGTCTGCGGCGCACCGCTGCGCTTCGCTTCGCGCTGCGCCGCGCCCGGGACACCGCGGCGCGCCACCACGCGCTGTTCTGATGTTCGACCTCTCGCCCGACGAATGGATCGCGATCCGGCTGTCGCTCAAGATTGCGCTGGTGGCGACGGTGGTGGCGCTGCCGTTCGGCATCGCCGTCGCCTGGCTGCTGGCGCGCAAGAACTTCTGGGGCAAGGCGCTGCTCGACGGCCTCGTGCACATGCCGCTGGTGCTGCCGCCGGTCGTCACCGGCTACCTGCTGTTGATCTCCTTCGGCCGGCGCGGACCGATCGGCGCGTTTCTCGCCGATCATTTCGGCATCGTGTTCTCGTTTCGCTGGACCGGCGCGGCGCTCTCCTGCGGCGTCATGGGCTTTCCATTGCTGGTGCGTCCGGTCAGGCTCGCGATCGAAGCGATCGACCGCAAGCTCGAAGATGCCGCCGCGACGCTCGGCGCCGATCGCCTCTGGATATTCCTCACCGTCACCTTGCCGCTGGCGATGCCCGGGCTGATCGCGGGCATGGTGCTGTGCTTCGCCAAGGCGCTGGGCGAGTTCGGTGCGACCATCACCTTCGTCTCCAACATTCCCGGCGAGACCCAGACGATTTCGGCGGCGATCTACACCCTCACCCAGGTCCCCGGCGGCGACGCGGCGGCGGGCCGGCTCGTTTTGGTCGCGATCGCGATCTCGCTGGCGGCGCTGGTGGCGGCCGAATGGCTCGCGCGCCGCGCCGGCACGCGCTTCCACGGGGAATGAGCATGCTCGCGGTCGACGTGGAGAAACGGCTGGGCGATTTCTCGCTCGCGGCGCGCTTCGAGACCGCGGGCGGCGTCACCGCGTTGTTCGGCGCCTCGGGCGCGGGCAAGACGACGCTCGTCAACATGGTCGCCGGGCTGCTTGCGCCGGATCGGGGATGCATCCGCCTCGACGACACCGTGCTGTTCGATTCCGCCGCGCGCATCGACGTGCCCGCGCACCGCCGCCGCATCGGTTACGTCTTTCAGGAAGGCCGCTTGTTCCCGCATCTGAGCGTTGCCGCGAACCTCGACTACGGTCGACGCATGCGCGGGCTTGCGCGCGACAGCGCCGAAACGGCGCGCATCGTGAATTTGCTCGACATCGGGCACTTGCTCGATCGGCGACCGGGGAAGCTCTCGGGTGGGGAACGCCAGCGCGTCGCCTTCGGCCGCGCGCTGCTGATGCGCCCCCGGCTCCTCCTCCTCGACGAGCCCCTCGCCTCGCTCGATGCGGCGAGGAAGCGCGAGATTTTTCCCTATCTGCAGAAGCTGCGCGACGAAGCGCACGTGCCTATGGTCTACGTCAGCCACCACGCGGGAGAGCTCAAACGCATCGCGACCTCG
>JAFAHL010000781.1 GCA_019237215.1 Hyphomicrobiales bacterium
CGCTCTGGCCGGTGAGGCCGGACCTGAAGGGATGATTGGGGGTCCACCAGATTTCCGTGGTCAGGCCGTTGCCGCGCGCGCCCAGCGAATCGATGACGGAGGGGAACAGCAACGCCTTGCCGATGGTCACGAGCTTCGGCCGGAACCCCTGCTGCGCGGCCTGCGACCAGAAGGTGGCAAAGTCGGGCGGGATCATATTGCCGGTGACGATCTCCGCCCCCACAGCCTTGAAGGCGGAGATCTGCGACGTGAAGTCGTTGTTCATGAGCTGATAGCGGCCGGGATCGGTCAGCTTGTAGCCGGCCTGGGCGAGTGCGGGCGGCAGGCCGCGCTGCGGGTCGCCCCAGGCATTTCCGTCCGCGTCGTTGGGAAACAGGCCGCCGACGACCTTGTTGGTCGGTGCCGAATCCCAGAGCGCCAGAAACGCGCCGATCACGTCCTCCAGCCCCCAGAAGAAGTGATAGGTCCAGGTGAAGCCCTTGGCCGGATCGCCCTTGCGCCCGAAGAAATAGGGCTGCCACGGACAGTTGGTGGTGATGCAGGGAACCTCGTTGACCTCGGCCTGGTCGGCGACCGGATTGGTGGTGTCGGGCGTCGCCGACGCGAGGATGAGATCGACCTTGTCGCCGAGGATGAGCTCGGAGGCGACCTCGGCGGCGCGGCTGCCGCTCGACTGGCTATCCTTGCTGATGATCTGGACCTGGTAGGTACGCCCGCCGCTCTGCAAACCCTTGGACAGGATGGCGCGGACCTGTTCGAGGATGAAGCCGTCGGCTTCGCCGAAGCCCGCGAGCGGCCCCGTCTTCGGGCTGACGTGACCGATCTTGATGACGCGGCTCTGCGCGTTGGCCGCAATCACCCGCAGCACCGCCGGCACCGCGATGGCGCCGAGGCCGGCGCGGACGAGCGTTCGGCGCGAAATGTGGGAGTTAAAATCGTGCGATGCGTCCTTGCGCATATCAGCCTCCGTTGTCGCGTTCGGTCTCGCCATCGTGGTTACTCCCGGACGCAAGCCGGCCATTGCTCAGCCATCCGCCGTGCGAGCCTTCTTGAGATGTTGCAGCACCTTTGCGCGCAACGCGGCTTGCGCTTGCGCGCTCCAGGGGCGGAAGCCTTCGCCCGATTTGAAGCCGAGCTTGCCGTTGGCCACCAGCGCCTCGAGATAGGGCGAGGGGCCGCGGCGGTTCTCGATATCGGGCAGCACCGTTTTGTGAATGGCGAGCGTCAAATCGGTACCGACGAGATCGGCGTTCTCGAGCGGACCGAGGACGGCGAGCCGCCGCCCGAAGCTCGCCTTGATCACGGTGTCGACGGTCTCGGCGTCGCAAACGCCGCGCTCGACCAGCGCGATCGCCTCCCGCCACAGCGCGTGCTGAAGGCGATTGCCGACGAAGCCGGGTACGTCCTTCTTCACGTGCACCGGCATTTTGCCCGCCGCTTTGTGCAGCGCCATGGTCGAGTCGATCGCCGCCGGCGACGTCCATTGCGTGCCGATCACCTCGACCAGCGGCACGAGATAGGGCGGGTTCCACCAATGGGTGCCGAGCGCGCGCGAGCGGTCGCGCAAGTCTTCCATGATGTTCGTGATCGGGATCACCGAGGTGTTGCTGGCGAGGATCGTCCCCGGCCGCACGTGCGTTTCGATCTCGGCGAACAGTTTCTGCTTGAGCGGCAAATCTTCGAGCACGGCCTCGACGACGTAGTCGGCCTCGCGCACCGCGGCGGCGAGATCGGCGGTCGGCCGCACGCGCTCGACGGCGGAGGGGTCGTCGCCGAGATCCTCGAGATTGGCCAGGATGCGCGCCTTGGCGCTGTCGAGGCTCGCCGCAACCGAATCGTGGATCGACACCTCGTGGCCGGCGAGCGCGAACACCTGGGCGATGCCGTGGCCCATCAGCCCGGCGCCGATGACGGCGATGCGCGCCTTCGCCATCGTCATCCCGCCGTGTAGCCGCCGTCGGCATAGAGGATATGGCCGGTGTAGAAGTCCG
Source organism: Hyphomicrobiales bacterium (assembly GCA_019237215.1). Classification (GTDB taxonomy): domain Bacteria; phylum Pseudomonadota; class Alphaproteobacteria; order Rhizobiales; family Xanthobacteraceae; genus VAZQ01. The sequence continues at coordinate 1,992 of JAFAHL010000781.1, forward strand.
ACGCCTTGGACGCGAGGAACAGCAACGGCCCGGCGAGGTCGGACGGCTCGCCGAGCCGGCCTTTGGGCACGCGGGTGAGAAAACCCCTGCGCACGTCCCGCGAGCGATCGCTGTCCTCGAACATCCATTGCGTCAGCGGTGAGCGAAACACGGTGGGCCCGAGCGCGTTGACGGTGATGCCGCTGTCGCCCCATTCGCAGCCCAGCGCCTTGGTGATGCCGTCGACGGCCGACTTCGAGGCGCAATAGGCGGTGTATCCGGCGGGATGGCCCAGCAGCCCGCGCGCCGACGACATCAGGATCACTTTGCCGCCTTGGCCCTGCTTGAGCATCTGCCGCCCGGCGGCGCGCGCGATCAGCCAGGACTGCGTGACGTTGGCGTCCATGACGTCGAGAAAATCTTCCGGCTTCTGGTCGACGATCTTCGACACCTTGTTCTGTCCGGATGCGACCACGAGGATGTCGACGCGGCCGAAGGTCTTGACCGCCGCGTCGACGATGGCGTCGCAATTCGCTTCCGAGCTCGGTCGCTTGGCCACGGCCGCGACCTTGCCGCCGAGCTGCTCGCACGCGGCCGCGACTTTTTTCAGTTCGGCGGCGTTGTTGGCGCAGAGCACGACGTTGGCGCCGGCGCCGGCGAGCACCTTCGCCGCCAGCGCGCCGAACGCGCCGGTGGCGCCGGTGACGATCGCGGTCTTGCCGCGGATGTCGAACAGCGAGAGCGGATTTTTCAGAAAGTCCTCGGACATGACACACTCACAGCGACGACGGTTTCTCCACCGTCATTGCCGGCCATAGCGCGTCGGAAGACGCGCGTAAACGCGCTTATGACCCGGCAATCCATCCTCTTCGCAAGAAGATGGATGCGCGGGTCAACGGGGTCCCCGCCGACTTTGTCGGCGGGGTGCCCCGGCCCGCGCATGACGGAATATGTTGCCGACGCATGACGGCGCGCATCACTTCGGCGGCGTCGACACCGCGACCAGCATGGTCACGACGTCGTTGCCGCGATTGACGATCTCGCGGCTTTCGTTCGGCCCGATGAAGCAGGCGTCGTTGGCCTTGAGCACGGTCTGCTTGCCGCCGGCGATGAGCGTGAGTTCGCCCGCGAGCACGTAGTAGACCTTCTCCGTGGGCGAGGCGTCGGGGCCGGCGCCGCCGCCGGGCAGGAAATGCGAGAGGCCGACGGTGAATTGCTTCGGCCCGCCGGCATCGAGGCCGAACAGGCGCAGCGAGGAATAGCCGCGATGATTGGGCGCCTCGTACGGCTTGGCTTCGCTGAGATGTTTGACCTCCATCAGAACTTCTCCCCCTGCTCGATCCGGTAGGCGCCCTTGGGATCGACGATGGCGACCAGGCGAATGATGCAGCCGTCGCCGCGCTCCCAGTTCCAGGGAAACAGCGCGAAGGTGCAGCGCTTGCCGGTGACCTTGTCGATGTCGCCGCCGACGTTCTCGATGCCCAAGATGCCGTTCTTGAACAGGATGCGATGCACCGGCTCCCAGTCGGGAAAATCCTCCTTCCAGTCGCGGCCGCCCGACCACGCCTTGTATTCCTCGGCGAGATGCGGATGCAGCGGGCCGTTGCGCTGCGGGCCGATGGCGGTGGCGAGCGGATGGTCGTTGGCTTGGGTGTCGTGGCCGACGACCTTGACCTTTTTTTCCACGAACCACTCGCCCGCCGACGGCACGAAGCCGGGCGCGCGGCAGAAATAGTCCTCGCTGTCCTCGTAGACCTTGTGCCAGCCGGTGTTGACGATGACGACGTCGCGCGGGCGCACGGCGGCGCCGGCCGCCTTTTCGAGATCGTCGTAGCTGATCGATTCCCACTTCTTCTTCGGAATCGAGACCACGATTCCCGAGCCGAAGAAGTGCGGCAACGGAACCTCGTCGATGAACGGAGTGCCCTGCACCACGTGCGCCGGCGCATCGATGTGCGTCGTGTTGTGCATGCTCGTCGTAATGCGCTGCGACAGGACGCCGGACTTGGCGTGATAGTGGATGCGCTCGATCTTGACGTCTTCGAAGTAGGGCCAGTTCGGCGATTGGTAACCGAAACGGTGGGACAAGTTGTAGAACTCGAGCCCCATGCTGTTGGACAGATTCTCCTCGAACGTGACGCCGCGGATTTTTTTCGTCACCGCAACTCCTCCCTCTGATCACACGCTACGTTGTCGAGTTGGGCGATATAAGCCTTGCCAATTCATTGGCTTCAACCAGAATACGGTACAGAAAGCTAAAGCGAGGAACAACCGGGGATGGCATGGTCAAGAAGATCGCCGTTGAAGAACACTGCCTCTGCCCCGGCTTCGAGGACTATTGGGCGCCGACCGTCGCGAGCCTCCCGGCGAACAAGCGACAGGAGTTTTTCGCGCGTCTGACCGACTTCGGCGACATGCGCCTCGACGCCATGGATCGCGCCGGCATCGAACGCTGCGTGCTGTCGTTGGCGGGGCCGGGCGTGCAGGCCGAACGCGACGTCAAGACGGCGCGCGAGAAGGCGCGCGCGGCCAACGATTTCCTCGCGCGTGAAATCGAGAAGCGCCCGGACCGCTATTGCGGCTTCGCGCATCTTGCCGTGCAGGACGCCGCCGCCGCCGCGGACGAGCTCGAACGCTGCATGCGCGAGCTCAAGTTCTGCGGCGCCATGATCAACGGCCATACCAATGGGATGTATCTGGATCATCCCTCGCTCGATCCCGTCTGGGAGCGGGCGCAGGCATTGGACGCGCTCATCTATCTGCATCCGGCCGACCCGGTCACGCCTGCGCCCGTGCTGGACGGCCACAACGGGTTGCGGCGGGCGACCTGGGAATGGACCTTCGAGACCGGCTCGCACGCCTTGCGCATCGTGTTCGGAGGCGTGTTCGACCGATTCCCGCGCGCGCGGCTCGCACTCGGGCATTTGGGCGAAACCTTGCCGTTCTTGCTCTGGCGTTTCGACAGCCGCGCGGGGCCGGATTTTTACGCGGTCAAGCTCGCGAGGCGTCCGTCGCAATACGTCAAGGACAACATCGTGGTCGCGACCTCGGGCATGTGCGCGGCGCAACCGCTCAACTGCACGATCGACGCACTCGGCTATGACCGCGTGATGTTCGCCGCCGATTATCCGTTCGAATCGGTCGAGGAGGCCGGGCATTTCATCGACAGCGTGTCGCTTGCGGACAGCGTGCGAACCGCCATCTGCTTCGACACCGCGGCGCGACTTCTGAAATTGCCGCGGGCATAA
>JAFAHL010000788.1 GCA_019237215.1 Hyphomicrobiales bacterium
CTCGGGCCGCCTCACCCAATCGACCGACCAGTATTCGCTCAAGGGCCTCGCCCAGGCGCTCGACAAGATCGAGCAGGAGTGCAAGTAGCGCCACGTGCAAGCAGCGCGGGCGACCGTCGCGGGCGGGAACATCGGCCCTCGCGAACCCGAGACTTTTTCGGTCAAGACCCTTTCGATCAAGACCATTGCGATCACGACCATTCCCGATGTTGGAACGGATTTCGCGCTGTGTCGTTTTCCGGGAAAGCCCTCGCTCAAAGGGTCGGTGGCAATGATCAGTCATGCATATCTGCGTCGGCAGGCCGAGATATTGATTGCGATGTCGCGAGCCACCTTCGATCTCACGATCGCAGGCCGGTTGCGGCGAATGGCGGCGGAACTTCAGGACAAGGCGGCCGAGGAAGACGACGCTTTGCCCATATCGCCGAACAGCAGCCGCGTTGCCGGCGGCCGGCGCGGATGTTCCCGCTAGCGCGGATCGGCTTTATCTGCTGCAACCATAGGCCCGGGTCGGCGCGCTTTTTTAAGACGTGCCCATCCTCGGCATTCGCGCCATAATCTTAAGCTTCCACGGGGTGACTGGCGGAAAACCGCGCAGCGACCCGCAAATACCGTCCTCGAGTTCCGCCACGGGCGCTGGAGGAACCTGCACATGATCCGTGTCGGCATCGGCGGCTGGGTGTTCGAGCCGTGGCGCGGCGCGTTCTATCCCAAGGGACTGCCGCAGGCGCGCGAGCTCGAATACGCCAGCCGCAAGCTCACGGCGATCGAGATCAACGCCACCTTCTACCGGACGCAGAAGGCGGAGAGCTTTCGCAAATGGGCGGCCGAGACACCGGACGATTTCGTGTTCTCGCTCAAAGGTCCGCAATTCGCGACCAATCGGCGCGTGCTGGCCGAGGCCGGTCCATCGATCGAGCGTTTTTTTGCGAGCGGCGTGTTCGAGTTGAAATCGAAGCTTGGCCCGGTGCTTTGGCAGATGGCGCCGACCAAGAAGTTCGATCCGGAGGATTTCGCCGCCTTTTTGGCGTTGCTGCCGCCGAGGCTCGATGGACGCCCTATCCGCCATGTGGTGGAAGTGCGCCATGCGAGCTTCCTCGCGCCGGCGTTCATCGAGTTGCTGCGCAAGTTTTCGGTGGCGGCGGTCGTCGTGGAATCCGACAAGCATCCGCTGATTGCCGATGTCACCGCCGATTTCGTCTATGCCCGCCTGCAGCGCACGTCGGAGAAGGAAAAGACCGGCTACCCGCCGCGCGCGCTCGAGCTGTGGGCCGAACGGGCACGCAATTGGGCTGCCGGCGCCGCGCCCGACGATCTCGCCACCATTACGGCGCCCTTGCCGCAATCGGGCAAGCGCGATGTGTTCATCTACATGATCTCCGGGGCCAAGGTTCGCGCGCCTGCGGCGGCGATGGCGCTGATCGAGCGGCTGACGGAAAAATGATCGATCTATCGCCGTCGGCCTCGGCACCCCATCTATGCTAGAACGCCGCCAGGCATTTCGACACGATGGCGCAACCGCTTCAAACCACTCCCCGGTCCTCGACGCCGCCCGCCGCGGCGTCCACGGACTTCGTCGAAAAGACGCCGCTCGAGCGCTACGTGCCGCCGGCCAAGCCCTCGCTGGTGGGGCTCTCGCGCGCGCAGCTGATGGAGGCGCTCGCGTCGATCGGCGTGCCGGCGGCCCAGCGCAAGATGCGCGTGCAGCAGATCTGGCACTGGCTCTACGTGCGCGGCGCGCGCGGCTTCGATGAGATGACGAGCGTGTCGAAGGACCTGCGCGCTGAGCTCGCGCGGCATTTCACGCTTGCGCGCCCCGAGGTGGTGGCCGAGCAGGTCTCGGTCGACGGCACGCGCAAATGGCTCATCCGGCTGCCCGGCGAACAGTCGGGCGAGGTTTCGCGCGAACGGCCGCACGAGGTCGAATGCGTCTACATCCCCGAGACCGACCGCGGCACGCTTTGCGTTTCCAGCCAGGTCGGCTGCACGCTCACGTGTTCGTTCTGTCACACCGGCACGCAGCGGCTGGTGCGCAACCTCACGCCCGGCGAGATCGTCGGCCAGATCATGGTCGCGCGCGATCGCCTCGGCGATTGGCTCGGGGCCGCGCGCGCGAGCGGCGAGGGCTTACCGACGCAGGGCGAGCGCTTCGTCTCCAACATCGTCGTGATGGGCATGGGCGAGCCGCTCTACAATTTCGAAGCGGTGCGCGACGCGCTCCTGATCGCGGCGGACGGCGAGGGGATCGCCATCTCCAAGCGCCGCATCACGCTCTCGACCTCGGGCGTCGTGCCGAATATTTCGCGTGCGGGCGCCGAGATCGGCTGCATGCTCGCGGTGTCGCTGCACGCCGTGCGCGATGAACTGCGCGACGAGCTCGTTCCGCTCAACCGCAAGTATCCAATCGCCCGGCTGCTCGACGCCTGCCGCAGCTATCCCGGCGTTTCCAACGCGCGGCGCATCACGTTCGAATACGTCATGCTCAAGGGCGTCAACGATTCGCCCGCCGACGCGAAGGCGCTGGTCAAGCTGCTCGCGGGCATCCCGGCGAAGATCAACCTCATCCCATTCAATCCATGGCCCGGCACCAAGTACGAGTGCTCGGATTGGGAGAGTATCGAGAAATTTTCCGAGATCATCTTCAATGCCGGCTACGCCTCGCCGGTGCGCACGCCGCGCGGGCGCGACATCCTGGCCGCGTGCGGCCAGCTCAAGAGCGCGAGCGAAAAGCTCTCCGCGCGCGAGCGGCTGGCGCTGCGGGCGATGGCGATGACCGATTGAGATGGATAGCCTCGCCCGGCTGCTGCTGCGCTTCGTGCTGGTGCCGCTCGGCTACTTCGCGGCAGTGGTGGTGGCGACGCTGATCATCGTGCTCGGCTCCTGGAAGCTCGGCGCAGCCGCCGCCCACCCCGATACGCAGGCCTTCGCGATCTTCGGCTTCGTGTTCGCGGCGCCGGTACTGCTCATCATGCTGCTCAGTCTGATGTGGCTGCCCGCCGCCATCGGCATTCTCATTTCGGAGGCCTTCGCCATCCGCTCCTTCATGTTTCACGCCGGTAACGGCGCGGTCTCAGCCTTTATCGGCTGGAGCCTGTTCGGCTACGTCGATGCCACCCGTGTCCCGCTGAACGAGCCGCTGCCGGTGCTGGCCGCCGGCCTGGCCGCGGGCCTCGCCTATTGGCTGATCGCGGGCTCGAGCGCGGGCTTTTGGAGACCTTTATTCCGCCGGCCCGCAGGCGCGGCGCTGCCGGCGAATCCGGCCTCACATCCGCCCGAAATCCGTTAGGAAATCTGCCCTAGGATGTCTCGGCGCGCAGATGCGACGGAAAGCGCACCGCGGCCGGCGAGGGTTCATGGACGCGATATCGAAAGCCAGGCTACGCACGACCGGCAGCGCCGCTGCCCGCATCGCGTTCCTGATCGTGCTCGGCGCCATGCTCGCCGGTTGCGATAAATGCGGCAACTTCTGGTCGCCGTGGGGCAGCGGTGCCCAAGGCGAGACCCAAGCCTGCCGCGAGCTGCCGCCGCCGCAGCGGTAGGCGTTCATCCCCATCATTTGTCAAAGTCTTTGCCGCGCGGTGCCGATTTGAACTCGCGCACCGCCTCGGCTAGACCCGCGTGGGATCAACCGCATGAACCGAACCGGCCTCGTGATCGCGCTTGCCGTCGCCGCCGCGGTTGGCCTCGTCTTCGGTATGCGGCCCGACCTCGACCTCAAGCTCGCCGCGCTGTTCTTCGACCCCGAGCGTGGAGAATTTTGGCGCGCCTATGATCCGACCTATCTGCGTGCGCGCGACGCGGCCGTCTGGTTGACCACGCTCGTGGCGATGCCGGCGAGCATCGCGCTCGCGCTCAAGTTCGTCCGTCCGCGCCGGCCGCTGCTCATCCCCGGCCGCGCGATCCTGCTCATGCTGCTGACGCTCGCGCTGGCGCCCGGCGTCGTCGCCAATCTGGTGCTCAAGGAGCATTGGGGCCGCCCGCGGCCGATCGATGTGGCCGAGTTCGGCGGCGACGAACACTTCCGTCCGTGGTGGGACCCGCGCGGCGATTGTCCGAAGAATTGCTCCTTCATCGCCGGCGAGCCGTCGGGCGCGTTCTGGACGATGGCGGGCGCCGCGGTAGTGCCGCCGCAATGGCGCGCGCTCGCCTATGGCAGCGCGCTCGCCTTCGGCACCGCCGTGGGCGTGTTGCGCATGGCGGCCGGCGCGCATTTCTTCACCGACGTGGTGTTCGCCGGCGTATTCAGTTTTCTGGTGATCTGGGTCGTGCATGGCTGGCTCTACCGCTGGCCACGCACGCGGATTTCGGACGAGGCGGTGGAGCGGGCGCTCGAGCGCCTTGAGCCGAAGCGGGCGTAGGCGCCCGATCCAATTCAATATTGTCCCTTGGGCTCCAAGCCGAGCATGAATTGCCCGTACATGCTGCCGGTGGAATCCCAATTGAGGCTGATGTGCGAGGCGGCCGCGTGCGCGTCGCGCCAGGCGCGCTGCATCGGTTGGCTGAGGAACAAGCCCTGCCCGCCGGCCGCGAGGAACAGCGCGTCGATGGCGCCGACCAGGAGCCGCACGCAAAACGCCTGGTCGCGGCGGTTGCGCAGCCGCACGTCCACGCTGATGGGCTCTCCGCGCGCGGCGGTCTCGAACGCTTCCGCGAGATCGCGGAACATCAAGAGCCGCGCCGCGTCGATGCGGGCGCTCGCCTCGGCGAGCCGCATCTGCACGGTGGTGAGCTCGGCCATGCGGCGGTTGCCGCCGGCGACCGCGCCGCGGGTGGTGCGCACGCTTGCCATCGCGAGAAAATCGGCGAGCGCGCCTTCCGCCATCCCCAGCACCGGCGACACGATGGCGATCGGCAGCACGGCGAGAAACGACTGCCGATAAAGCGGGTTGGGATTGGCGCGCATGCCGGGGGTGGCGGCATCGGCAAGCTCGGCGAAGGCCAGCGTGCGATGCGTGGGGACGAACACGTCCCGCGCGACGATGTTCTTGCTGCCGGTGCCCGCGAGCCCCATGGTGTGCCAGTTGTCGTCGATGACGCAGTCGGCGCTGCGCAGAAGGAAAAATCCGGGCTTCGCGGCTGCGCCGGGTTGCGGGATCATGCCGCCGAGTAGCTGCCACTGGGCGTTGTCGCAGCCGCTGCAAAAGCTTCCCACGCCGGAGAGCCGATAGCCGCCGTCCACCGCCACCGCCTGGCCGACCGGCGCATAGGTTCCGGCGGCGAGCCCGCTGCGCTCCTGCCAGACCTCGTCCTGCGCCGCTTTCGAGAAGCAGGCGATGAGCCACTGGTGCGAGGCGAGCAGGGCGTAAACCCAGCCGGTCGAGCCGCATCCGCTCGCAATCGCGGCGACGATCTGCGCGAACACGTCGAAGCCATGCTCCAGCCCGCCGTAGGACCGCGGCTGCATGATGCGCAACAGGTCCGCCTGCCGCATGCGGTCGATCATGTCGTCGCCGACGCGGCGGTCGGCTTCGGTCTGCTGCGCCCGCTCGCGCGCAAGCGCGCCGATGGCGCGCGCTCGCGTCAGGAGATCGGACGCGTCGGGGGCGGCGGCTGAGGGCCTTGCGGCGGCGACTGACATCACAATGGAGCCCGGCTCGAGGCCAACAGGCTAAGCTGTCGCGATCAGCCGATGCAAGTATGGCGCCTCCAGCTACAGCGCTGCCGCCGGGCAAAAGGCTTGGCTGCCCGCCGAAAGCAAAGCCCGAGAACCGGCTTGCGTCCAATTCAGATCGTGGCAACGCAATCGATCTCCACGTCGAACGGACCGTGCCAGGCCGACACGCAGATGAAGCTGCGCGCCGGCGGGCTCGAGGGGAAATACCGCGCGTAGACCGAATTGATCGCCTGGAAGTGCGCCGCGTCGGTGCAATACACGGTGCACTTGATGACCTTGTCGAGCGCTGAACCTGCCGTGGTCAAGCAGAGCTTCATCTGCTCGAGCACGATCTCGGCCTGGCGTTCGATCGGCAAGCGCTTGATCTCGCCGGTGGCCGGATCGTACGGCGGGATGTTCGACACGAACACGAGATCGCCGCACCGCACGGCCATGCTGATCGGGACTTTGCGGGCTTCGGCGTAGGTGGACAACGGCTCGACGCGAATGGCCTGTTTATTCATGGTGATCCCTCGTTCCGGTTTGCGCGAGCACGGCTCACGCGCCGCAATGCTGGCAGCAAAGCCGTCGTCTGTCGTTTCCCATTGGTTCGGCGCGCACCGAACCGTCGTTGCTTGCTGACGGGGCCGACGGGGCGGTAAAGTCCCCCTATGGTCGCGGCTGCAAATCTGGTCGAAGTCGCCGCGCTCGTCGGGGATACCGCGCGCGCGACCATTCTGGCTGCCTTGATGGGCGGCGAGGCGTTGACCGGCAGCGAACTTGCTTATCTCGCCCGCGTCTCGCGTCCGACCGCCAGCGAGCACCTGCTCAAGCTCGTCGAGGCGCGCCTCGTGGCGGTCACCAAGCAGGGGCGCTACCGCTACTATCGCATCGCGTCGCCGTTGGTCGCGCGGATGCTCGAGAGCATCATCGCCGTCGCGGCGCTCGAGGTGCCGACGCGCTATCAGCCGCGCTCGATTCGGGATGACGCGCTGCGCTTCGCGCGCACCTGCTACGATCACCTGGCCGGCCAGGTCGGCGTCGCCATCGCCGACGCGCTCGTCCGCAACGGACACATCGTCCTTACCGAGGACGGCGGCGAGGTGACCGATGCGGGCACGCGCTTTCTGACCGAATTCGGTGCGGACCTGCGCGCGCGCGGGAAACGCATCTTCTGCCGGCCCTGTCTCGACTGGAGCGAGCGCCGATATCATGTCGCGGGGCTTGTCGGCGCGCAGATCTGGCGGCGCTGCTTGGATTTGGGTTGGCTCATCCGCGAGCGCGACAGCCGCGCGCTGCGGTTGACCGCGGCGGGAAAGACAGGCCTGTCCGATACGTTTGGCGTCGACCTGACGAAAGAGGGGCTCGACCGCTCGAAAGAAATCAAGGTCGCGAGCGCGGCCGAGGTGCTGCTGCGAGCCTAGCTCGCGCGAATATCCCCGAAGGTTCAGTGCGCCGAGTGCTCGCCATCCGAGATGGGCGCCACACCCACCGCAGGCTTTTCACCGCCGCCTGCTCCGGTAGTATTGCTGGGCCCGTTCGAAGCCCTAGCCGACAAACGCCGTGGAGAAAGCGATCACGGCTGTCCCGACAGCCGAAGCTGGGGAGGAGATTTCGCGTGGCATCGTTTGTTCGCCGCCTTGCGCGTGCGCTGCCGCTTGTCGTCGTGATCGCGGCCGTGCCGACGATGGCGAGGGAAGGTCTCGCCGTGCGCGGCCAGCTGGTGAAGGCCGCCAACATCCAGGCCGAGTAGCAGGGGTCATGTTGCGGCCGGGCGCGCGCTAACCGCCGTCGCGCCGCCTTCTTGACGTTCAAGCCCGGAGTCGATTGAGGTTCGCGATGTCCACCTTGCGCATTTACGGGATTGCCCGCACCCGCGCCTTTCGCGTGCTCTGGATCGCCAAGGAGCTCGATCTCGATTACGAGCATATTCCGCTCGAGATCGGCGCGGCCGGCGCCGGCAAGCCGGACTATCTCGCCATCAACCCCAACGG
>JAFAHL010000295.1 GCA_019237215.1 Hyphomicrobiales bacterium
TGCGGGCCACCCATTCGAGCGTCTCGAAGGCAAAGCCCGGTGCATCTCCGCCCGGATAGCCGTCCCAGCTCCCGACCTTGAGGCAGCGCTCCATCTGGCCGGTGCGCACGATCACGTAGTCGCCGCGCTTGATGGTCACGCCCTGCGTCTCGGCGGTGTTGTTGAGATCCTCGCAGGTGATGCCGTAACCATCCTCGAGCGCCTCCTTGCCGAGCGCGCGCGCGACGTCGAGCAAAACACCGCGCCCCACCATCTTGTTCTTGGTCTTCTCGATGCCGCATTTCTGCGCGCCGGCCGAGGTCACTTCACGGCAGTCGTAACCATTCCACATGTGGCTTTCGTAAAAGACGTGGCCGAGCCCGTCCCATTGCGTGCCGCACTGGAGCGGCATGGTCACCATGTCGTCGGCGGCGCGGATGCCGCGTTTGTCGAGCACACCGGAATAGGCATCGGTGCCGGTGCGGATCATGGTATGGATCGGGTTGGTGCGCCCCATTGCGGGATAATTGCTTTTGGCGCCTTGCGGACCGGTGTGATCGAAGTTGAGCGCAAGCGAGATAACCTTGCCTTTGCGCACGAGCCTTGCCGCCGCGATGATGTCTTCCGGATGCGTATAGTTGAGCGTGCCGATTTCGTCGTTCGGCCCCCACTTGCCCCAGTTCTTGTATTTCTCGGCCGCCTCGCGCAGGTCCTGGCGTGTGATTTTCGTGGGCGTCATGGAGATACCTTTTCTGAGAGGGCTCGAAGAGCTTGCTTCTGGCGAGCTCGCGGTGCTGTGGGCAAAGGCCGCGGGACCGGCTGTTTACTGCGCGACGCGCAACAGCGATGATAGCAGCAATGAAAGGATCAAGGGAGGATGCCATGGCGGCGGCTTTGCGTGCTCTCGTATTCGTCGCCGCGCTGTTCTCGCTCCTGGCTACCACCGGCGAGTCCTCGGCAGAGACTTATCCCACACGGCCGGTGCGACTGGTCGTGCCCTTTGGGGCCGGCGGGCCGACCGACGTGATCGCGCGTATCGTCGCGCAGAAATTGTCGGAGATCTGGGGGCAGCAGGTTTACACCGAAAACATCCCCGGCGCCGGCGGCAACACCGGCGTGGCCACGGTGGCACGCGCGCCGGCCGACGGCTACACGATTCTCGTGGTGAGCACGGGTTTCATGGTCAATCCGAGCATGTATGCGAAAGTCCCCTATGATCCCATCAAAGACTTTTCGCCGATCACCTTGGTCGCCGCCTCTCCCAACGTCGTTTCGGTCAATCCCAGCTTTCCCGCCAAATCGCTCAAGGAGCTTGTCGATCTGGTGAAAGATCATCCCGGCAAATACAGTTTTGCGCAGCCCTCCACCGGCTCGACGCCGCACCTCGCCGGTGAGCTGTTCAAGCAACAATATCAACTCGACCTCGTCACCGTGCCGTTCAATAGCGCCGCGCTGGCGATCAATTCGACCATCGGAGGCCATACCCCGATTGCGTTCACGGCGCTGCCGCCGGCCATGGCCAATATCAAGGACGGCAAATTGCGCGGGCTGGCGGTGCTCAACGTTAGACGTTCGCCGGCGCTGCCGGACGTGCCGACCAACGCTGAAGCGGGCATTCCCGATCTCGAGAGCGACACGCTGACCGGCATCGTTGCACCGGCCGGCACGCCGAAGGACATCATCGACCGCTGGCGCGCCGACATCGCAAAGGCGGTCGCTACAGCTGACGTCAAGGAGCGTTTGGAAACGTTGGGTTTCGCTCCCGTCGCCAATACGCCCGATGAGTTCGGCGCGCGCATCAAGCTCGAAATCGCCAAATGGAGCAAAGTCGTGCACGCGGCGAATATCAAGGCCGATTGAACGCCGTTGCACGAGTTGAGACGAGATCGGCACGCAAAGAGAAATCTTGAGATGAAGGGGATCGCGCTCGGGCTCGCCGCGCTGCTGGTCGCAGGTGCGAGCTTCGCGCAGACATCCGCTTATCCCGATCGGCCGGTGAAGATGATCGCGCCATTCGCACCAGGCGGCCCGGTCGACGCGGTGGCACGTGTGCTCGCGCCCAAGCTATCGGAAGGTTTCGGCCAGCAGTTCTACGTGGAGAACCATCCCGGTGGCAGCGGCAACATCGGCACCGCGCTGGCAGCGAAGGCGGCGGCCGACGGCTATACCATCCTCGTGATCAGCAGCACCCTCGTCGTCAATCCGAGCCTGTTCGCCAAGCTCGGCTTCGATACCACGAGCGACCTCGCGCCGGTATCGCTCGTCGGCGTAGCGCCGCAAGTGCTGCTGGTGCATCCCTCCGTTCCCGCCGCCAGCGTGCAAGAGCTCGTCGCCTGGGTAAAAGCCAGCCCGGGCCAGTACAGCTACGCCCATGCGGGGCTCGGGACGCCCGGCTACCTCGCCGGCGAAATGCTCAAGCAGGCCTTCGGGCTCGATCTCGTGGCCGTCTCCTTCAACGGTGGCGGGCCAGCGATCACCTCGACCATCGGCGGGCATACGCCGATCCTCTACACCTCCATCTCCACCGCCGTCGAACACGTCAAGCAAGGCACGGTGCGCGCGCTCGCCGTCACGGGCGCGCGGCGTTCGCCCGCGCTGCCGGATGTGCCGACGCTCGCGGAAGCGGGCGCGCCTGGTCAGGAATCCGATATTATCCTTGGCGTGCTGGTCCCGGCGGGGACTCCGCACGACGTCATCGACCGCTTGCATCGCGAGATCGTCAGGATCGTCGCGCTGGCGGACGTGCGGGAGCGTCTTTCAGCGCTTGGCTTCGAGTCGATCGCCAGCACGCCCGAGGAATTCGCCGACCGAATCAGATGGGAAATCGACAAGTGGGCGAAGGTCATTCGCGCGGCCAACATCAAGGCGCAATGACGGTTCGCAAATCAGATGATTTTCAGCGTGTCTTGGCGCCGGGCAGCCTTCCGGCGGGACCGAGGACACTGTTATTATCCAATCCACTCCACTTGGACATTGGGAATGTCGCATCGATGAGTGCTTTGGATCTTCATTGCGCACGTGCGTGCGGGCTCGCCGTGGCGCTTATTCTTGCAGCCGCCCAGACCGGCGCTGCCGACGGATTGCGCGCCGGCCAGTGGAGGGCGATCAACTCCCCTGAAATCGACGGCGTCGCGGGCCCGGTTCAACAAAGCATTCGTTGTCTGACCCCAGAGGCGGTCGCCGATCTTGACACGACGTTCAGCCCCATCAGCCGCACGACGAACTCGACCTGCGAGCGTGTCGAGCATGAGAGCACGCCGCAGCGGCTGAAATGGCGCCTGCAATGCACCGGCCAGATCGACATGGACGTGGCGGGAGAATTCACGTTTGACAGTCCCGAACACTACACGGCCGTCATCACCGCGCGGTCATTCATGCTGGGCCGCCTTATGCAATCGATACGCACATCGGTCGAAGGACAGCGCGTGGGCGACTGCCCGTAGCCGGCTTGCGAGGTGGAGGGCGAGTGCGCTAACTCTGACGCCGACGAAGGCTCAATTGCGAATCTAGCGGAGTGAGTCGCGCAAGCGACTCCTTGCACCTTGCTTGGAGGACATCATGAAGCCGGTGCTTCGGTCGTGGATGTCGCTTTTCGTCGCCTGTGCAGGAGCGTTTGCAGGCGGGCTCGCGCTGTTGATCGCCAGCGGCGAGCGCATACTCGAAGGTGCCCCGCTCGCGTCGGCGAATGCGGCCCCGACGAGTAGCATGCCGGCCTCCGAATGGAATGATCTGGATTTTCTCCTCTGCCACACGCCCACGAAGGCCGTCGGCGCCGTGACGAGAGGCATGATCCGCCTGGCCGCGGCGCAGACCGAGGCGCCGCAGGCAAAGACGAACGCCGCTTCGCCGGCGCTAGCATTTGCGGATAGCGATCCGCCGGTGTGGGACGGGCTCGGCTCGTTGTCATTCAAAGTCACGACTTCGAGCGCGGCGGCGCAAGTCTATTTCGACCAAGGACTGCGGCTGACCTATGCCTTCAATCACGAGGAGGCGCAGCGCGCATTCCGTAAGGCGCAGAAGCTCGATCCCGACTGCGCCATGTGCTTCTGGGGCGAGGCGCTGGTGCTCGGGCCCAACATCAACCTGCCGATGCCGGAAGAAGCGGTGGCGCCTGCCTTCGGCGCAATGCAGAAGGCGCGGACGCTCGCCGCCAAG
>JAFAHL010000091.1 GCA_019237215.1 Hyphomicrobiales bacterium
TGCGCTGCGAAATACATGCCGGCAAGATGCGTCGCGGTGCCGACGCCGGCAGAGCCGTAATTGATGGCGCCGGGCTTCGCTTTGGCGAGCTCGACAAACTCCGTCAAGGTGCGCACGCCGAGGGACGGCGCGACGTTGACCAGCGTCGGGGCATCGCCGATCAGAGACACTGCGGCAAAGTCGCCGATCGGATCGAACGGCAAGTTCTTGTTCAACGTTCCGAGGATTGTGTGGCCGGAATTGGCGAGCAGGACGGTGTAGCCGTCGGCGGGCGCGGTTGCGACCGCTTGTGCCGCGATCAGGCCGCCCGCGCCGGGACGATTTGCGACGATGACCTGCTGACCGAATCGTTTCGACAGGCTCTCGGCGAACAGCCGGGCAAGAATGTCGATGGTCGTGCCTGCGGTCAAAGGAACGACCACGGTGATCAAGCGGGAAGGATAGTGCTCTTGCGCGGCAGCGCCCGCGCTCACGGCAATCGCCGCTGCGAGCGCGACCGCAGCCAGCTTCACCGGCTTCATACCTCTCCTCCCTTCGACCCGGGGGCGACGTGCCCGCGGGCGGCCACGCTTTTGTCAACGAGCACGCTATTTTTTGTGTCAGGTCAGAACGACGGCCCGCACCGGCGATGCCTCCGCGCCGATGATGTTCAACGGAAAGCCGATCAGCGTGACGCGGTCCTTGGTGATGCGATCCAAGTTCTTCAGATAAGGCATGGTGACGATGCCGTGTTCGCTCAGCGTGCGCGAATTGTGGAACACGCGCGGTGCGCCGGGTTCGTCATTGCCGTGATAGAAGTCGTAACCGACGATCACGACGCCCTTGCTGATGCACCACTCGGTGGCGCCGATGGTCAGGTAAGGCGAGGCCTTCATCCATTTGTCCGAGCCGCCGTCATAGGCGTTGTTGTGATCGGTGCGCAGCAGAAGGCGGTCTCCCTTCCTGATGCGCGCGCCGACGGCCCGCTCGAGGTCGTTCTCGGTGATGGCTTTGCCCGGCATCTTGTCGCGCAGGTCGGCGACGACGGCGTCGCCGATGAAGAGTTCGAGCGGAAGCTGATGAATCTGCGTTCCGCCCCGCACGTTGTGCTCGGGCGCGTCGACGTGGCTGCCCGCGTGCAGGCGCATGTGCACCCCGCGCACGATCTGTCCGGCCCCGCCGGGCGCGTCGTGCTCCTTGAGAATCTCCACCTCGAATTGCATGTCCTTCTTGAAGCCGGCCGGCGTGCGCATGCCGAAGTTCTTGGGGTCGAGCTCGAGACTGATGTCGATGATTTTTTCGATCGCTAGCGACATGTCATCCTCACGCTGCGGAATAACCCGACTTGGCCGACGGGCGGCGCGGCTTTTCCGTTTCTGTTGGCTATGTTCCATGGCCCGGTCGAGCAATGCAATGCGGCGGCCAACGCCACAATCGCCGTTGCCGAGGTGAGAAATTCCAATAACAATCGGCAAACCGCAACAAGACAGCAGCGAGGCAGGGCGTGCTCAGTCCCGAAAAGAACCGCCTTCTCACCCAGGTCGGCCCGGGCACGCCCATGGGAGAGCTGCTGCGCCGCTACTGGATGCCGATCGGCGGCGCGAGCGAACTCGACACCAATCCGATCAAGCCGATGCGCCTCATGGGCGAGGATCTCGTGCTCTACAAGGATCAGGGCGGACGTTTCGGGCTCCTCGACCGGCACTGCCCGCATCGGCGCGCCGACCTCTCCTACGGCTTCGTCGAGCCGACCGGCATCCGCTGCAACTACCACGGCTGGCTGATGGACGAGAGCGGCCGCTGCATCGAGCAGCCCTATGACGACATCGTCAACCCTGCCTCGCGCGCCAAGGAGCGCTGCTCGACCAAGGCCTATCCGGTGAAGGAATGCGCGGGCCTGTTGTGGACCTATATGGGTCCGCAGCCGATGCCGGAGCTGCCGGTGTGGGAGCCGTTCACGTGGGAAAACGGCTTTCGCGAAGTCGTGCTCTCCGACGTTCCCTGCAATTGGTTCCAGTGCCAGGAGAACTCCTGTGACCCCGTGCACTTCGAATGGATGCACGACAATTGGAGCCTGCGTCTGAGCGGCAAGGCCGGCCCCTATGCCGGCAAGCACCTCAAGCTCAAGTTCGAGGAATTCGACTACGGCTTCATCTACAAGCGGGTGCGCGAGGACGCCGACGAGCGCAATCCGTATTGGACCGTGGGCCGCGTCGCGCTGTGGCCGAACGGCTTCTACCTCGGCAATCATTTCGAATGGCGGGTGCCGGTCGACGACGAGAACACGCTCAGCGTGGCGTGGTTCTTCATGCGCGTGCCGAAGGGGCGCGAGCCCTACGTGCAGGATACCGTTCCGACCTGGGTGAGCCCGATCAAGGACGCGGACGGCCGCTGGATCACAAGCCACGTCATCAACCAGGACATCATCGCCTGGGTCGGCCAGGGCCCGATCGCCGACCGCAGCAAGGAACACATCGGCGCCAGCGACCTCGGAATCGTGATGATCCGCAAGCGCCTGTTCGACGATCTCGACGCCATCGCCCAAGGCCGCGATCCGAAGGCGGTCATCCGCAATTCGAACGTGGCGAAATGCGTCGAGCTGCCTTTCTTCCAGAAGAAGGAGAGCCTCGAAGGGATCCCGCTCGAGGACTACGAGAAATATCCCTTGCTCAAGGCGCGCCTGAAGGCATTTCGCCACTGCTACGGCCAGCCGCCCGAGGTGCGGCGGGCGTTCGAAGCGGCCATGGGCATCGGATAAACGGTATCGAAACACCGCGCCGGCACGGCGCTGGGCCTCACTGGGGACCGAGAGTGGGGGTCGGCGAAAAAAGGCCACCTCCGGCGCCGTCGGTCGGGAACCGTACCGAGGCTTCGGCGTTGCAGACAAAACGTGGGGGGTGCCTGCCATGCCGAGTGCCGCGTATTTCCGCCGACAAGCCGACATCTGCCTTCGCCTCTCGTTGATCGCGTCCGACGAGGAAGTGTCCAACCGGCTGATCATCATGGCCCGGGAGTACGGGGTGAAGGCTGACGCCGTGGAGGAAGCGGCCACAGATCCGTCCCCCGCCGACAAGTGGACGGCGTTGCCGGATCTGGAGGGGAACCAAGTGCGATTGAGGTCGGGGCCGAATCCCCCCGAACCGCCCGCCGAATGCTAGACGATCAGATGGCCCTGACAGCGGCGACGCGCGTGGCCGGGCCCGCGGTTGCTTCCGGCGACGTCACGAGCGTCCGCCGGCGGGGCCGGAAGGCCGGGCTTGCCGCAGCGCTCGGTAGAGATCCGCCTTCTGCTTGTCGTCGAGCGAATCGTAGAGCTGTTGCAGCGCCGGGCTCATGCTCATCGCCGCGAACAGCATGACGTCGAGGCGATCCGTTGCAGCGGCGAACCGCCCCATGGGACTCAGGAGCGGATCGGCGGGGCAGGAGCCGGCAACAAGCTTTGCCATGGCGGCCGAGTTCAGCCGCAACGCTTCCAAGCCCGCGCGCTGCTGCCCGCTCGGCGGCGCTGCGCGCCCAATCGCGCGCATGATCCCATCGGCCATTCCCGCCGCCGGCTCGGCGCACATCTGCTGTGCGCGCCCATCGGTGGTGTTCGCTCCACTCTGCGCGGAGTCCGTCGCGCCGCCCCGCAAGCGCCGCCGCTGTTCCTGCGTGAGCGAGTTGGAGAAATCCTCGAACGGCAGCCGAAGCGTGAGGAGCGCGTCGTGCATGGCCCAGATCCGATCCTGGATCGCGGTGAGCCGTTGCGCCAGCGTCGCAGGCGCTGCGGCGGGGCACGTAGCCTGGATCCGTTCGATCGCCTGCGCCACGGCAGCCCGCAGCTTTTCAAGCGCATCGCGTTGCAATGCGGTCGGCTCGACGGCTCGTTCGATCCGCTCGATCAACGCATCGGCGGCGGCGTCCGCTGCAACGTTGCCGCAGAGGCCGGGGGAGGAGAAGGGCGCCGTTGCCGGCGAGGTTGCATCGCTGACCTGGCTGGCTGCCGGGCGATTGCGTGCACCGCGCCGATCATCGACGTCCGACGGCGCAAACGCGCCTTGCACGATGGCGTCGTAGCCGTAGGCCCAAAAGCGGTCGTTGCCCGTCGGCAAGAGTACGTATTCGACGAGATCGCGCGCAGCATCGGGCCAAAATATCGCCGCCGTCCGCTCCGGAGGTATCGGCGCCGCCCGCTCGGGAGGTAGCGCTGCCGTCTGATCGGGAGGTAAAGCTGTCGCCTGCTCGGGAGCGACCGGCGCCGTGCGCTCAGCAGGTGGCGCTGTCGTCGGCGCGGCCGGGGCGCGCGCCGAAGGTCGATGCGCGCTGAGCGCAGCTCGCCGTTCCATGCGCGCGGCGCGGGCGCTGCGCCGGTCAACCGATGCATGCATGGCGCTGTGCCGATGGTGCCTGGACGCGTGGCGGAAACCGCCGAACATCGCTCCTGCCAGCACTCCCAGCACGACGGCTGGACCAAATCTCAGTCGCGCGTCCGCATGGGAAGGAAGGGCGAGCGACAACGCAACGGCACCAACGACGGGAATCGTCCACGGGCGCATGACCGTTCTCCGGCCTGTTGCCGCTTCTCATTTTCAACCGTCGAGTTCTGGAAAAGTTCCCCGCTGCAACGCCCGAAATAGGAACCGGAAATAGGAAATTGCTGAAAAACAACGCCCGGCGTCCGGACGTTGTCTCGGAATGCGCTGGAATGCGATGATTTGCGCGATATGCGGCGCGCAGCCGCCGAGGATACCAAATGCGTTCGCAGCAGACCTGCGATGGTGTGAGGCCACAGTGATGCGTCCATCCAGCCGTGCCGCGCTTGCGCTGCTGCTGCTTTCGGCGCAACCCGCGCCGGCGCAGGCGCCGCTCCCCCCAGGCTTTACCGATGCCGCCGCCGTGGTCGACGAGCTGATCGTCGACATGCGCTATTTCGGCGTCAACAATTTCGTGGGCGAACGAATCGACGGCTATGAGCGTCCGCGCTGCCTATTGTCGGTGCCGGCGGCGAACGCGCTGGCCGCGGTCGAGCGCGATCTTTCGGCGCGCGGTCTCGGCCTCAAAGTGTTCGACTGCTACCGGCCGCAGCGTGCCGTCGCCCAATTCGTGCGCTGGGCGCAGCGGATCGAGGACGTCAAGCGCAAACGCGAATTCTATCCCGACGAGGACAAGCGCGAGCTGTTCAACAAAGGCTATATTTCCGATCGCTCCGGTCACTCGCGCGGCTCGACCGTCGATCTCACGCTGGTGCGGCGCGCGGACGCCCGCGAGCTCGATATGGGCTCGCCGTTCGATTTCTTCAGCCCGAAATCATGGCCGTCGGATCGAAGCGTGAGCGACGAGGCGCAGCAGAACCGCGCGCTGCTCGCCGCCGCGATGCGTAGCGGCGGCTTTCGGCCCTATGACAAGGAGTGGTGGCACTTCACGCTCAACAACGAGCCCTTCCCGGATACGTATTTCGATTTCCCGGTCAGGTGAGCTGCTCGGCGCGCTGCTCGGCGGAAAGGAGGGCCGTTGCTACGAGGCTGTCGTCCCCGCGCATAGCGCGTCCTGAAGGGCGTTCACGCCCGTCTTCGACGGGCTATGGACGCGCGTAAACGCGCTTATGCTGGGGACCCATATTCCAGAGGCGGTGATTATGGGTCCCCGCTTTCGCGGGGACGACACGCTATAACCATCAAAACGGTCGCTTGGCCTCTCACACCTCGATGAAAATCTTTCCGTTTTCGACCACCGTGGGATAGGTCTTGATCGGAACCATACACGGGGGGGCGACGACCGCGCCGGTGCGGATATTGAATTGCCCGCCGTGAAAATTGCATTCGATGACGTCGCCGTCGACGAAGCCTTCCGACAACGAGCCCGGGCCGTGGGTGCAGTGATCGTCGGTCACGAAGAATTCGCCGCCGAGATTGAAGACGGCGAGCGTCAAATCGTCCCTCTCGACCTTGAGCACGGCTCCAGCGTCGACGTCGCAAGCGTTGCATAGTTCGATCTTGGTCGGCATCGACTATTCCTGATTGAATGGCAGCGCCATCGGTCACGCCGGCGCCGGCTGCAATCCGAGGCGCTGCTTCGCCTTCGACAGCCGCAGCACCGCCTCGATCATCGCCTTCGGGTCGGCCGCGCCCTTGCCGGCGATATCATGGGCGCTGCCGTGCGCGACCGAGGAGAACAGGATCGGGCTGCCGATCGTGAGCGCCGCGACGGCATGGCGCGCCAATAGCTTCGCGGCGATGTGTCCCTGATCGTGCAGCATGACGATGAAGGCGTCGACGCCTCGCCTGTGAAACATAGTGTCGGCGCCGAACGGGCCGGTGACCGCGATGCCTTGGGCGACCGCGGCCTCGATCGCGGGCTTGATCACTTCGATCTCCTCGCGTCCGAACAAACCGCCTTCGCCCGCGTGCGGGTTGAGGCCGCCGACCGCGAGCTTCGGCGCCGCCGTTCCCAGGCGCTTGAGCGCGCGGTCGGTGGCCGCTATGACGCGCGCGATATTTTCGCGCGTGATCATCCCGATGGCCTGCCGCACGCTGCAGTGCAGCGTCGCGTGAACGATCTTCACGTCGTCGAAGCACAGCATCAGGTAAACCTCGTTCTCGTCGGTGCCGGTCGCGCGCGCGACGAAGGAAGGATAGCCGTCGAACGCGATGCCGGCGAGCGCGATCGACGTCTCGTTCTGCGGCGCTGCCACGACCGCGTCCACCTCGCCCGCGAGCGCGAGCTTGATCGCGGCGCCGGCGAAGGCGAGCGCGGCGCGGCCGCTCGCGGCGGTGCTGGTGCCGAAGTCGAGCGTGGCGAGATCCGGCTGCGCGCAGCCGAGCACGTTGACGCGGTGGTCGGACCAGTCGGCATCGGCGGCGCGCGCCACCACGCGCAGCTCGGCCGCGATCCGGCACGCTGCGGCATGGCGTTTCAACATGCCGGCGTCGCCGACCACGAGCGCCTTGCAGGCGTTGCGCAGGGCGGGGTCGAGCGCAGCCTTGAGGCTGATCTCCGGTCCGATGCCCGCTGGATCGCCCGCGGCAATGGCAATTCGCGTTTTGTCGCGCATGCGTGGACACCCGTCCTCTATATCGGTGGCATCGAGCGAATGCGCGAGAGGCCCGTTCACTCCCACGGCAAGAGCGACGCGTGGATCACATCGGGCACACCTTGGCCGCCCACGGACCTGATGGCGAGATCCACGTCCTTCAGGCCGAATTTGTGGGTCGTGACCTTCTCCAGCGGGAAGCGCTTCGAGGCGAGCTGCGCGAGCGCGAGCTCGCACGCCTTGAAGCTGTGGCCGCGCGCGCTCTTGATGGTGATGAACTTCACCGTGACCTTCTCGAGCGGGAAATTGGGGAACTCCTTCATTTCACCCTGGACCACGATGGTGCCGCCCTTGCGCTTGAGCGCTTCGACGCCGAGCAGGATCGGAATGGTTCCGGCGCCGGCGGTGCAATCGAGCGCAACGTCCACGCCCTTGCCGGCGGTGACCTCCATGATGCGCCCGAGCGGATCCTCGTTCTCGACGTCGATGGTGAAGTCGGCGCCGAGCTCTCGCGCGACCTGCATGCGCGCGCGGTCTTTGGACGTGCCGGTGACGATGATGAGCGCGGCGCCCGCCTGCTTGCAGATCACCGTTTGCGACAGCCCCTGCTGGCCGGGGCCTTGAATGAGCACGGTCGAGTTATAGCCCACGCCGCCGTCGAACAGCGACCATTCGACCCCGTTCGCCATCGGCGTCACCAATCCCGCCAGCTCCGGCGTCACGCCCTTGGGCACGTGGTGCACGACCGCGTTCCAGGGAAGATAGACATAGTGCGCGAAGCCGCCCCAGAGATGGGGCGCCTTCTCAGCCGAGGTGTAGCCGTAGCGGATGGCGTCGGGGTTGCGGCGCCAGTCGGTGTTCTCGCAGTGACGGTACTGGCCGAGGTGACACCACTCGCACTTGCCGCAGGCGACGTAATGCTCCACGAACACCAGGTCGCCCTCCTTGAAGCCCTTGCGCCGGGTGAACTCGCGGCCCGCCTTGGCGATGGTGCCGATGTTTTCGTGGCCCATGATCACCGGAGCCTTGGTCGGCGGGGTCTTGTAGAGCTTGACATCGGTTCCGCAGATGCCGGCGACCTCCATCTTCAGCAAGGCAGCGTCGTCCGGCACATCCGGCATGGGGTATTCGCGGATCTCTGTCTTGCTCGGGCCCACCCTGACCGCCGCCAGCACGCTCTCCACCGAGAAACCTCCATTTGATCGATGCCGCGCGCAATCTAGGACCGACCCCAGAGCGGTCAAGGTGATTTTAACGCGGGTTGCGTTCCCCGCGTGCGAGTGCTTCTGATCAAGCGCGAAGCGTGAGGAGCCGGGGCGGAGAGCAATGGCTGGGTCGTCCATGATGCTGCGGTCCTTCCACAAGCGTCCCGAATATCTGCAGGCCCTCGACCGGGTGAAGGAATGGACGCGCGTGCGCTTCAAGCTTCCGCAAGATGCCGCGATCCTGGTCACCGAGGTTGCCTGCGCGCTGCCCGGCTGTCCTCCGCTGGAGACCGTGGTCGCGTTCTGGACCGACGCCGACACGCGCCATCACTTCAAGGTGTTCAAGCCGCTCGTGGAGGTCGTTGCCGATGACCTTCCTCCCGCGTGGATGAAAAACGCGCTCATCGCCGTCGCGGGCGAGGGTCTCGAGTGCTGTTGAGACGCATCCCGGCTCGTGCGGCCCCGCCGCCGGCGCGGCGGCTTGCCGACGGCTGGCCGAATGCCTACCCTGAAGCGATCGGAACCGAGTTCCATATAGCGGAACGTCGGTCCGAGACCGGGTTGAGACCTGCGCCATCAGCCGAACGATGCACGGATGACAATCGATGTTGCGGAAAGAACAGAATGACCTGCTGACGCAAACCGGCTCCGGCACCACGATGGGCCGCATGTTCCGCGCCTACTGGCTGCCGGCGCTGTTGGTCGAGGAGCTACCGCAGAACGATTGCCCGCCGGTGCGCGTGAAGATGCTGTCCGAACGGCTGCTCGCCTTCCGCGACAGCGAGGGCAAATACGGGCTGATCGACGAATTCTGCGCCCACCGCGGCGTGTCGCTGTGGTTCGGGCGCAACGAGGAGCGCGGCCTGCGCTGCTCCTATCACGGCTGGAAATACGACGTGACCGGCCAGTGCATCGACGTCCCCTCCGAGCCGCGCGAGAGCGGCTTCTGCCAGAAGATCAAGCTCAAGTCCTACCCGTTGGTGAAGCGCGGGCCGGTGCTGTGGACCTATATGGG
>JAFAHL010000469.1 GCA_019237215.1 Hyphomicrobiales bacterium
CGGCGTCCGCCAGCGCCTTGCGCGTGCCTCCGGTCGAGACGAGCTCTACTCGCTGCGCCGCCAGCGCACGCGCGAACTCCACGAGGCCCGACTTGTCGGAAACGGAAATGAGGGCGCGAGAGACGCGGCGGAGGCGTTCGGTCATGACGGACTAGCGGGTATCACAGCGAGCGTGGCATTCAAAGCTGCGCGAACGAACCTCACAATGGCAGCTGCGGTTCGTCGTCGCGACCGCGGCGGGGGCCGGCGGGGCCCGTGCCTTGCACGGCGTGCGGGGCAAAGGTCCACTGCACTCGCATCGTGTTGCGGGCACGACCGTAGATGACGAGTTGCACCGTGCGGCGCGGCCCGTCCGCCCCGGCGAGGTAGACGCTCTCCTCGATATCGACGCGGTCCTCGTAGGCGCTGAACGTCCATACCTCCTTGTTCGGCATCGCCAGCATGGCGCTGTGTCCGTCGGACAGCCGGTTGGCCTTGACCGACGGATGCAGGTGAAAGCGCACCGCGAACTGATCGCGGTCCGCCGGGATCAACACGCCCCGCGCCGGCGTGAACAGGTCCTCGCCGTCGAGCCTGCGTCCGTCGGCGGCGAGCATGAGCACGCGCTGGTGGATGACATTGAAGATGTCGGCGTAACCGTCGTGCGACGTGCGCAGTGTGATGGCGTCCGCCTGCTCCTCGCGGTCGACCGCGACCTCCCGCGGACCGGCAATCATGGGCGTGCCGTAGAGCATGCGCTTGATGGGCCCCGATTCGATGAAGCGGCAAGAGGACGTGTCGTTGAACGTCACGGCGGAGTGCGCGGCGGTCGTGCGTGCGACTTGCCGCCAGCCTTCGCGGCCGGCCACCGGCAATCCGCAATTGACCACGATGCGATTCTGCTTGGTCGAGAGTTCGAACGACAAACAGCCGGCATGGGCTTCCTGGCTCACCGCCATCGGCGGCGGCCGGCCGGCATCCATCAGGACGAGCGTGCCGGCGCTTTCCAGGCGCTGATAGCCGGAATGCGGCGCGTTCGCGAGCGGCGCGCCGCGCGCGTCGTCGTAGGCGAGGACGGTGGTGAGCAGGTCGGTCGGCGTCGGGCCCATGCCGTTGAAGAGCGCGAAATTGCCGTCGCCGTGCCGGAAGAAACGCAGCATCGGCATCATGCGGTCGATGGCATTGAGCAGCGCCGGCGGCGGTACGAGGTTGCGGGCGGTGAACACGCTCCGCAGCGGCAAAAGGTCGACCAGTAATTCGATCAGGGCGCCGGGGTTGCGGCTGATGTGGCCCCCGTCGGGGAGGATCTGGCGTGCGAGCTCGTCCGAAAGCCGCTTGCTCGCGGCGCGGATATGGCGCTGCTGGCGCGCCATGCACAGCGCCGCATAAGCGAGCGCGATCGTGGCCTGCAGGCGCGCTACCCCGTCGCGCGCCTGCCAAACCGTGTGGCGCAGATGGCGGACCTGCCGCGTCAGGCTGCGCAGGAAGCGGCGGTAGAACTGCGCGTCGGCATCGTCGAGCACCAGCGGCGCCTGGCTGAGCCAGGACATGACCCGGCGCGCGACCACGTCCGCGCGCCAGGCAATCGGGTCGTGGGAGCGGTTGAGCGTGATCCACTCGTCCACCAGCGCGCGAGCGTTGGCGCGGGTGATGCCGGATTGGGCGGCGCGCAGGTGGCGCAGCCAGCTGAAGCCGAAGAGCGCGGCCGCCCAGTCCTCGGAGGGCGGGGCCATCTCGAAGGGCGAGCGGGAATCGCAGGTGACGACCTTGCCCGCGAATGCGAAGCGGCCGGCGTAGATTTCGCTTGCCCGGGTTGCATCGCTGGTCCGCAAGTCCTGCGGCGCGACGACGATGCGGTCCGCTTTGGCGAAGGAAAACGGCCAGTTAACGATGGGATGCGCGGTGACGCGGCTGGTGACCCTGCCAAGGAGGCCACGCGCCAGGAACACGGACAATCGAGTGCCTTCCGCGACCGAAACGCGCGCCATCGAGGCGTTGGCTCCCTCCTCGCGGGCGTTCTTGGGCCCGCAGGGCGGAACATAGCGAAGGCCGCGGCGGCGGCCAACCGGCTTAACCCGTTCAAATCCTTTGCAGACGGGCGGCGTAGAAGCCGTCGAGGCCGCCCATGCGCGAATCAGGGTCGCCGAGGTGGCAGGGAAGCGTCCGCAGGTCGCCGTCCGCCGTCAGCCACTCGCAGCGGCCGTGGACTTCAGCCGCCGAGATCGGTTGGCGGCGCAGGTTTGGGTTGTGCGCGAGGAGATCGCGGATGACCTCGATCCCTTCCTCCGGCTCGAGCGAACAACTGCAATAGACGAGAACGCCACCCGGCTTCGTCAGCTCGCTCGCCTGAGCCACGAGCCGGCGTTGCAGCGCTGCGAGCGCAGCGATGTCGGACGCACGCTTGAGCCAGGGGATGTCGGGATGGCGGCGGATGGTCCCCGTCGACGAGCAAGGGGCATCGAGGAGGACGGCGTCGAACGGCCCTGCCCGCCATTGCATGACGTCGACCGCGACCGTTTCCGCCGCGAGATGGAGGCGCTCGAGGTTTGCCCGCAGCCGTTCGAGCCTTCCACCCGCGCGGTCGACGGCGATGACGCGGGCGCCGGCGGCCGCGAGCTGAGCGGTCTTGCCACCCGGCGCCGCGCACAGATCCGCGACGCTGCGTCCGCGCACGTCGCCGAAGAGCTTCGCCGGCAGCGCCGCGGCGGCATCCTGCACCCACCAGGCGCCCTCGCCATAGCCCGGCAGTTGCGAGATCGGCCCATGCACGATCGCGCGCACCGAGCTGGTCAAGAGCACGCGCCCGCCGAGCGCGCGTGCCCAATGCTCGGGATCGCGCTTCACCGTCAGATCGAGCGCCGGTTCATGCCCGTTCGCGACGGCGATCGCACGCGCGGTCTCCGCGCCGTAGTTCTTCACCCAGCGCGCCATGAGCCACTCCGGCGTGTCGAGCGCGATCGTGTCGACGGCGGCGAGGAATTGCGCGCCCTCGCGGGCGACGCGCCGCAGCACCGCGTTGACCAGGCCGGCGTAGCGCGCGGCGCGCGGCTGCGCCTGCACCAGGCGTACCGCCAAGTCGACGGCCGCGTGGTCCGGCACTTCGAGCCACAGGATTTGCGCCGCGCCGAGCAGCAACGCGGTTTCGACCCGCGGCGCGTCGGCGGGAAGCTTGAGCCAGTGGCCGAGGAGATGGCGCAACGTCCCGAGCCGGCGCAACACCACCGTCACCAGCGCGCGCACCAGCGCACGGTCGCGATGCGCAAGCGCTGCAAAATCCGATTGCGCGGCGCGATCGTCGAGCTGTTCGTCGAGCGGGCGGTGACGGCGCAGCACGCCCTCGAGGATATCGACCGCGATCCGCCGCGCCGCGAGGCCGGGAGGGTCAATGGCGGAATCGGTACGGGCCATGCCCGTCATCTGCCATGAAACCGCGGAACGCAGCGAGCGGTCGAAACCATCAACCCCATGGACCGCGATTTTCGCCGCGATTTTCGCCGCGCCCGCCGGGATTGCCCCAAGGCCCTGCGGGACGCCCGGGATAAGCGGGGGCACTCGGCCGCGGGCCGTATCCGCCTGAGCCGATCTCTCCCGCCAATCGCTCCAGCGCGGCGATGCGGTTCTCGGTCGAGGGATGGGTCGAGAACAGGTTGTCCATCCGCTGGCCGGTCAGCGGATTGACGATGAAGAGATGCGCGGTCGCCGGCGTGCGCTCTGCGGTCGGGTTCTCGATCGTCTGCGCGGCGGCGGAGATCTTGGCCAGCGCCGAGGCGAGCGCGTCCGGCCGCCCGGTGGTGCGCGCGCCGAGTTCGTCGGCGGCGTATTCGCGCGTGCGGCTGATCGCCATCTGCACGATCATGGCCGCGAGCGGAGCGAGGATCACCATCGCCAGCGTGCCGATCACGCCGAGGCCGCTGTTGTTGTCGCGAGAGCCGCCGAAGAACAGCCCGAACTGCGCCAGCATGGAAATCGCGCCGGCGATGGTCGCGGTGATGGTCATCGTCAGCGTGTCGTGATTTCTGACATGGGCGAGCTCGTGGGCGATCACGCCGGCGATTTCCTCGCGCGAGAGCATCGCCAGCAGTCCGGTCGTCACCGCCACCGCCGCGTGCTCGGGGTTGCGTCCGGTTGCGAATGCGTTGGGCTGCGGATTGTCCATGAGATAGACGCGCGGCATGGGCAGGCCCGCGCGCCGCGCGAGGTCTTGCACGAGGTCGACGAGCTCGGGGGCCGTGGTCGCGTCGACCTCATGGGCGTCGTGCATCGCCAGCACCAGCTTGTCGGCATTCCAGTAGCTGGCGAGGTTCATGATGGCGGCGACGAGGAGCGCGATCACGGCACCGCTTGCGCCGCCGAGGAGGTAGCCGACCCCCATGAACAGGGCGGTGAGGCCGGCCAGCAGAATGGCGGTACGTAGATAGTTCATGGGTCGTTTCCTCGGGGCGCGCGCGAACCTCCCCCGCAAACGCCTTCGCGGCGCAACGGGTTCGGCATTGTGCCTAAAATGTTGGGTCGCTCGGGCCCGGTTGCCAGAGGCCCCTTGGTCACGCCACCGGGCAGGCCTTGATCGGGACGCGGCAGGGGACATGTAGAGGCAATGGGCGATCCAAAATCGGATGCGCCGTCCACCTCGGCGCCGAAAAAGCCCCTCTCGCCGGCCGCCGAGCGCGCGCTCGCCGAGGCCGCCGTCCGCCGCGCCGAACGCGACCGCGCGGCGGCAGAGCGGCCGCCGGAGTCGGGCCGCCGCAGCGGGGAACTCGACCCCGTCCGCTATGGCGACTGGGAGGTCAAGGGCATCGCCACCGACTTTTGAGCGCGGCAACGCAGCCGGCGTTCCTGCCGCCCTCTCTCAAACATCGTCCCAGGGATGCAGCACGATGCGGCCGACGACATCGTCGCTGTGTTCGAGCATGGCGTGCGCCTGCGCGACCTTGGCGAGCGGCAGCACCGCGTGGATCGGCATGCGGATGCGCCCTTTCTCCAACAGCTCGGCGACCACGCGCTGATCGTTGCGCGTTGCGCCGCGAACGCCGTGGACGTTGAGCTCCTTGCCGACCATGTCGACCACGCGCAGCGGGATCTCGCGCAATTCCCCGCCCACCGGGCAGAACGTGCCGCCCAGCCGCAAGGCGTCGATGCACAGCCGCATCAGTTCGCTCGCGCCGGTATACTCGACCGCCGCGTCCACGCCCTCGCCGCCGGTAGCCGCGCGGATCGCTTTGACCGCATCGTCCCCGCCGCTCTCGACGACGATATCGGCGCCCCAGCGCTTAAGGCTCGCGGCCTTGCCGGGATGGCGCGTAGTGGCGATGACGGTGGCGCCGGCGAGCTTGGCAAGCGCGATGGTGGCCGTGCCCATGCCGCCCGCCGCGCCGGTAATGAGAACGTTGTCGTTCATCCGCACGGCAAGTCGGTTGGTGATGATGCGGTGGGCGGTGGCGCACGGCCAC
>JAFAHL010000590.1 GCA_019237215.1 Hyphomicrobiales bacterium
CGCCGGTGTCGTCGAGCTTGACGAACAGGCCGGCGCGGGTGGCACCCGAGATGTGGCCCTCGAAGGTCGCGCCGATGCGGTCGGCGAGGAAATGGGCGAGCAGGCGGTCGAAGGTCTCGCGTTCCGCTTTCATGGCGCGGCGCTCGGCCGCCGAGATTTGTGCGCCGATCTCGCCGAGCGCGGCGACGTCCTGCGCCGGCGGCAGTCCGCCGTCGCCGAGCTCTAAGGCGCGGATGAGGCCGCGGTGGACGACGAGGTCGGCGTAGCGGCGGATCGGCGAGGTGAAATGCGCGTAGCGGCGCAGGTTGAGGCCGAAATGCCCGTAGTTCTCGGCGGCATATTCGGCTTGCGCCTGCGTGCGCAGCACCACCTCGTTGACGAGCTTTTCCACGTCGCGGCCCTTCACCCGCGCGAGAATGCGGTTGAATTGCTCGGCCCGCAGCGCGCCGGCCTTGGGCAGCGAGATGTCGAGGCTTTGCAGGAACTCGCGCAGCGCGTTCACACGCTCGGGGTCGGGCTCGTCGTGCACGCGATAGATCAGCGGCACGCGCGCCCGCTCCAGCGTCTCGGCGGCCGCCACGTTGGCGAGGATCATGAATTCCTCGATCAGCCGATGCGCGTCGAGGCGCTCGGGCGTCATCACGCGATCGACGGTATTGTGGGCGGTGAGAACGATCTTGCGTTCGGGAAGGTCGAGATCGAGCGGGGCGCGCGCGTCGCGGGCGCGCTTGACCGCGCGATAGGCGCAGTAGAGCGGCTCGAGAACGGACGCCAGCAGCGGCCCCGTGGTTTCATCGGGCCAACCGTCGACGGCGGCCTGCGCCTGCGCATAATTGAGTCTCGCCGCCGAGCGCATGAGCACACGATGGAAGCTGTGGGAGCGCTTGCGGCCGTCGGCGCCGACGACCAGACGCACCGCCAACGCGGCGCGATCCTCGCCGGGCCTGAGCGAGCACAGATCGTTGGAGATGCGCTCCGGCAGCATCGGCACGACCCGGTCGGGGAAATAGACCGAATTGCCGCGCACAAGCGCCTCGCGGTCGAGCGCGGAGCCGGGCCGCACGTAGTGGGCGACGTCGGCAATGGCGACGCTGATCACGAAGCCGCCGGCGTTGGCGGGATCGTCATCGCGTGCGGCATGTACGGCGTCGTCGTGGTCCTTGGCGTCGGCCGGATCGATGGTGACGAGGGGGAGCGCGCGCCAATCCTCGCGGCCGGCAAGCCGCGCCGGCTTGGCGGCGTTGGCTTCCGCCGTCACCGCGGGGGGAAACACGTGCGGGATCGAATGGGCGTGGATGGCGATCAGGCTGACCGCGCGTTCGGTCGCGAGCGAGCCGAGCTTTTCCGTCACCCGCGCGCTGGCGAGCC
Organism: Hyphomicrobiales bacterium; assembly: GCA_019237215.1. Taxonomy (GTDB): domain Bacteria; phylum Pseudomonadota; class Alphaproteobacteria; order Rhizobiales; family Xanthobacteraceae; genus VAZQ01. Next base: position 1,369 of record JAFAHL010000590.1, read on the forward strand.
CGTAGCCGCTTCGGCGCGACGCGACCTCGACCGCGACCAGGTCGCCATCGCGGGCGTCTGCGCCGGCGCCCGCCGGGATCGAAAGCTCCTGGCCGAGCTGTTTCTTGTCGATCGGCGCGAGCCGCCCGCCGCCGCCGGGCGCCGCGCGGTAAATGCCGAGAACGCGCTGCCGGGCGCGGTCGATGAGCTTGATCACGCGCCCGCTGTGGCGGATCGGATCGTCCTTTTCGCCGCTCTCCTCGACCCGCAGCAAGACACGGTCGCCGACGCCGGCGACCTCGCTCGGCCGCGCGTGGCGCGCAATGCGCACGCGGATCCTGGGAGCGGGGCCGTGCCCGGCCTCGTCCCACTCCGTCGGCAGCGCGATCAGCTCGCCGTCGGCATCGCGCGCGGTGATGTCGGTGAGCACGACTGGGGGCAAGGTACCGGGATGATGGAGCTTCTTGCGGCGGCGCTCGATGCGGCCTTCGTCGGCGAGTTCGCGCAGCATGCGCTTGAGCGTGGCGCGATCGGCGTTCTTCAGGCCGAACGCGCGCGCGATCTCGCGGGTGCCGATCTTGCCGGACTGCTGGCCGATGAAGACCAGGAGGTCGTCTTTGGAGGGAAGGGAAGGTTTGGTATGGGCAGGTGTCACGAAAATAAAATCCGCGAGCAAGACTCGCTTAAGAGTTGAGATATGGGCACGGCTGACGGCTTTCGCCAGTCGGACGTTCGAGGTGGAATTGTAGGGTGGGCAAAATCGCCTACCGAATCATGGCAGTTTGCACTGGTGTCGCACGCGATTTGGCCACGCGGAGGGCGCGTGGGCATTGCGCCCGCGCAACAGATGCCGGTGAGGAGGCCGAGATCGCGCAATGCCCACGCTGCGGGTCTCAGATCACTGATCCCCGCTTTTGCGCGGCGGTTCCTTGGACGCCCGCGCGGGCGGCTTGCCTTTGGCGGCGGCCTTCGGTTTTGACGCTGCTTTGGGCGCGGCAGCGCGTGGTTTGGCGGCGGGCTTCTTGCCGCCGCGCGCGCTTCTCGCCTCGATGAGGCCGACGGCTTCTTCCAGCGTGATCGTTTCCGGGGTGAGGTGGGACGGCAGCGTGGCGTTGACGCCGTCGTGGCTGGCATAGGGCCCGTAACGTCCGTTCTTGACCACGATCGGGCCGCCCTTGTCGGGATGATCGCCGAGCGCGCGGCCGGGATCGCCGCCGCGGCGGCCCTTGTGGGCTCGCTTGGCGCGCTTCTCTTCGATCAGCGTCACGGCGCGGTTGAGCCCGATGGTGAGCACGTCGTCGCCCGCCGTCAGATTGGCGTAGGTCTTGCCGTGCTGCACGTAGGGCCCGAAGCGGCCGACGCCGGCAACGATCGGCTCGCCGTCGTCGGGATGCTTGCCGATCTCGCGCGGGAGCGAAAGCAGCCCGAGCGCGCGGTCGAGATCGACGTCGTCGGTGGAAAGGCCTTTCGGCAGGCTGGCGCGCTTGGGCTTCCCGCCCTCGGTCGCTTCGCCGAGCTGGATGTACGGCCCGAAGCGACCCGAGCGCAGCGTCACTTCCAGCCCACTCGCCGGGTCCTCGCCGAGCTTTTTCATGCCGCCGTCGGGCCCGCCGTTGGCGCCGTTGCCGGGCGCGAGCTGGCGCGTATAGCGGCACTCGGGATAATTGGTGCAGCCGATGAAACCGCCGAACTTGCCGAGCTTGAGCGAGAGCCGGCCGGTTTCGCAATTGGGGCATTTGCGCGGGTCGATGCCGTCCGCGCGCGGCGGAAACAGATGCGGCGCCAGCATCTCGTCGAGCGCGTCGATGACCTGGGCGACGCGCAGCTCCTTGATGTCGCCCACGGCGGCGGTGAACTCGCGCCAGAAATCGCGCAGCAGGTCGCGCCAAGCCATCTCGTTGTTGGAGATGCGGTCGAGCTGCTCCTCGAGGCCGGCGGTGAAATCGTATTCCACGTAGCGGGCGAAGAAGCTTTCGAGGAACGCGGTCAGCACCCGCCCCTTGTCCTCGGGCACCAGGCGCTTTTTGTCGATGCGCACGTAGCCGCGGTCCTTGAGCACCTGCAGGATCGAGGCGTAGGTCGAGGGCCGGCCGATGCCGAGCTCCTCCATGCGCTTGACCAGCGACGCTTCCGAGTAGCGCGGCGGCGGCTCGGTGAAATGCTGGCTCGCATCGATCTTGCGCTTGGTCAGGTTTTCGCCCGCGCTCATCTCGGGGAGACGGCGGCCCTCCTCGTCGGCCACGATGTCGTCCTCGCCCTCCTGATAGAGCGTGAGGAAGCCGTCGAACTTCACCACCGTGCCGGTGGCGCGCAGATCGATGACGCGGCCTGCGGCGTTGGCGGTGATATCCGCGGTGGTGCGCTC
>JAFAHL010000771.1 GCA_019237215.1 Hyphomicrobiales bacterium
AGGCGGTTGCATTGGCCGGGCGTTGGTGTTAGAACAAACAGAGAACATCGCTCCCGCGCCGCCCTCGGTGCCGCCGCTGTGGAAAAGCATGATGGTGCAGGAGAAAGCGGCGACGGGGGCCCGGGCTTGGGATTAGGGTGCCTCGGACGATGCGGGCAACCAGCAGGAGAGCGTCATGGCCGGTAGCGTGAACAAGGTGATCCTGGTCGGCAATCTCGGCAAAGATCCCGAGATCAGGCGCACGCAAGACGGCCGGCCGATCGCGAATTTGAGTGTAGCGACGTCGGACACCTGGCGAGATAAGGCAACCGGCGAGCGCCGCGAGAAGACCGAATGGCACCGCGTTGTCATCTTCAACGAGGGGCTTTGCCGGGTCGCCGAGCAATATTTGAAGAAGGGCTCGAAGGTCTATCTCGAGGGCCAATTGCAGACGCGCAAATGGCAGGACCAATCGGGCCAGGACAAGTACACCACCGAGGTGGTGCTGCAGAACTTCAACTCACAGCTCACCATGCTCGACCGGGCCGGGGATCGCGCCGGCGGTGACGTCGGCTCCGATGAGGAAGATTTCGGCGCCTCCGGCCCCTCGTCGCGCGAGAAGAAGCCGGCCATGGCCGGCGCCGGCAAGCGCGGCGACATGGACGACGAGATTCCGTTTTGACGGACGCGGTTCGGAGTCTGCCGCCGCGCTCGCGGCGCGATTCAGGCAATCCCGCAAGCGCGGCGTGAGGTGAACGGGCCGTGTCGCTCGCACCGCTGTTGAACGCGGCCCCCGCGATCCAACTGCATGCTTTCTCGGCCTTGGCGGCCTTCGGCCTCGGCGCGGTGCAGCTTGCCGCGCCCAAGGGCACGCTGCCCCATCGCACCCTCGGCTGGATCTGGGTCGTGCTCATGGTCATCGTGGCGGCGAGCTCGTTCTGGATTCACGAGCTGCGCCTGTGGGGGCCGTGGAGCCCGATCCATCTGCTCGCGATCTTCACGCTGGCGATGCTGCCGCTCGCCGTCCTGCACGCGCGGCGTCACCGCGTCGGCAGGCATCGCAACGCCATGATCGCGATCTTTGCCGGCGCGCTCGTGGTCGCCGGTCTGTTTACCCTCATGCCCGGTCGCATCATGCACGCGGTGGTGTTCGGGCACTGAGGGCGCGTCGAAATCGCGCCCGCGACGAGGCTTGGCCGAGGGCTCGCACCGGCTATCGGGACTTGACCATAAGTACCTGAATTACCATATGAAAATAGCTCGATTCCGGTGCGTTTTAGGGTGGCGTGCGCCGCCTGAATCAGCTAAGCACTTCCAAACCCTCGCCCACGGGATTTTCTCTTGGCCGACGACAACGACCAGCCGCCGGAAGCGCCCGGCCCGTCCGATATTCGCCCCGTCTCCATCACCGAGGAGATGAAGCGCAGCTATCTCGATTACGCCATGAGCGTGATCGTGGCGCGCGCGCTGCCGGACGCGCGTGACGGGCTCAAGCCCGTGCATCGGCGCATCCTCTACTCGATGCACGAGAACGGGCATACGCCCGACAGGAAATACGTCAAATCGGCGCGCGTGGTCGGCGACGTGATGGGCAAATACCATCCGCACGGCGACCAGGCGATCTACGACGCGCTGGTGCGCATGGCGCAGGATTTCTCCATGCGCCTGCCGCTCATCGACGGGCAGGGGAATTTCGGCTCGATCGACGGCGATCCGCCGGCGGCCATGCGCTACACCGAATGCCGCCTGGCCAGGTCGGCCATGGAGCTGCTCGACGATATCGACAAGGAGACTGTCGATTTCCAGCCGAACTACGACGGCACCGAGAAAGAGCCGGTGGTGCTGCCGGCGCGCTTCCCCAACCTGTTGGTCAACGGCGCCGGCGGCATCGCGGTCGGCATGGCGACGAATATCCCGCCGCACAATCTCGGCGAGGTCATCGATGCCTGCATCGCGCTGATCGAAAATCCCGACCTCGGCATCGACGAATTGATCGGCATCGTTCCGGGGCCCGACTTCCCGACCGGCGGGATCATTCTCGGCCGCTCCGGCATTCACGCCGCCTATTCCCACGGCCGCGGCTCGATCATCATGCGCGGCAAGGTGGAGATCGAGACCCTGCGTGGCGACCGCGAGGCCATCGTCGTCAGCGAGATCCCCTACCAGGTGAACAAGGCGGCGATGGTCGAGCGAATTGGCGAGCTGTGGAGAGATAAGAAAATCGACGGCATCGCCGCGCTGCGCGATGAGTCCGACCGCGAGGGCTATCGCGTCGTGATCGAGCTCAAGCGCGACGCCATGGCGGACGTGGTGCTCAACCAGCTCTATCGATACACCCCGCTGCAATCGACCTTCGGCGCCAATGTGGTGGCGCTCGAGGGCGGCCGCCCGCAGGTGATGACTCTCAAGGACCTGCTCACCTCCTTCATCGCCTTCCGCGAGGAGGTGATTTCCCGGCGCACCAAGTATCTGCTCGGCAAGGCGCGCGACCGCGCCCATGTGCTGGTGGGGCTCGCCATCGCCGTGAGCAATATCGACGAGGTGATCAGGCTCATCCGCGCCTCCACGGACGCCAACGTGGCGCGCGAGGCCTTGATGGCGCGCGACTGGCCGGCGCGCGACGTCGAGGCCATGATCACGTTGATCGACGATCCGCGCCACACGGTGTCGGCGACCGGCACCTACAAGCTCTCGGCCGAGCAGGCCAAGGCCATTCTCGACTTGCGCCTCCAGCGCCTCACCGCGCTCGGCCGCGACGAGATCAAAGCCGAGCTCGACAAGCTCGCCGAGGAGATCGCCGACTACCTCGACATTTTGCGCTCGCGTGCGCGCATCCAAACCATCGTCAAGGACGAGCTCAAGGCGGTGCGGGAGAAGTTTGCCACTCCCCGCCGCACCGTCATCCTCGAGCAGGAAGGCGAGGTGGAGGAAGAAGACCTCATCCACCGCGAGGACATGGTGGTGACGGTCTCTCATCTCGGCTACGTCAAGCGCGTGCCGCTGTCGACCTACCGCGCGCAACGGCGCGGCGGGAAAGGGCGGGCGGGGATGCAGACGCGCGAGGAGGATTTCGTCTCGCGGCTGTTCGTGGCCTCGACCCACACGCCGGTGCTGTTCTTCTCCTCGCACGGGCGGGTCTACAAGGAGAAGGTGTGGCGGCTGCCGCAGGCGGCGCCGCAGGCGCGCGGCAAGGCGTTGATCAACATCCTGCCGCTCGAGCAGGGCGAGCGTATCACCACCATCATGCCGCTGCCGGAGGATGAATCCTCATGGGCGCAGCTCGACGTGATGTTTGCGACCACCGGCGGCAATGTCCGCCGCAACAAGCTGTCCGATTTCGTCGACGT
>JAFAHL010000774.1 GCA_019237215.1 Hyphomicrobiales bacterium
GTCGGCCTGGTTTCGGCGGCCCCGGGCGGCGCGCGCTGGTATCACCAGCACTTCGGCGCATCGAAGGACCCGCTGCGCCTGACCGCCTGGTTCGGACCGCACAATCCGGGGCGCGAGCCCGGCCCTCCCGGCGAGAAACACAGCGACTACACGGCGATGGATATCCCCGAGGGCGGCACCGCAATCCCCTACTGGATGGAAGACCCCTTCATCAGCGCCGAATACGAGGCCAAGCTCAAGGCGGAAGGGGTGCCGAGCCGCATGGAGCCCGACTTCTACAAAAAGGGCACCGTGGTGCCGAAATTCGCGGGCGCGTGATTTGCTCCTTGGCGCAGCCGTCGTGATGAACGCCTGCCTTCACGGGCAGGGCTCGGGTTGGGGCCGGCTGGCGTGATGACCGACGAGGAGGCGCAAGGCGGCCGCATTTTCTTCTCCAGCACCGGGCGCTCGCTGGTCGATGAAGACGAACTCGTCGTTCTCAGCGTCGGGGTGGATATCGGTTCGTCCACCTCGCATCTCGTGTTCTCGCGCATCGTTCTGGAACGGCTCGACAGCCGCTACGTGGTCACTATCCGCGAGACATTCTACCAGTCCGATATCCTACTCACGCCCTATGCCGCGGAGGAGGAGATCGACGCTGCGGCGCTCGGCGCTTTCATCGAGCGCCAATACCAGGACGCCAAAGTCGATCCGGACGAGATCGACACCGGCGCGCTGATCCTGACCGGCGTCGCCGTGCGCCGGCGCAACGCCCGCAAGATCGGCGAGCTCTTTGCGCGCCAGGCCGGCAAGATGGTCGCGGTTTCGGCCGGCGACAGTCTGGAGACCGTGATGGCCGCCCACGGCTCGGGCGCAGTAGCACGCTCGATCCGCGACAACGCGACCGTCATGAACGTCGACGTCGGCGGCGGCACGTCGAAAATCGCGATCTGCGCCGATGGCCGAGTGATCGATCTCACCGCCCTCGACGTCGGCGCGCGCCTGCTCTGCCTCGACCCGGTTGGCCGTATCGTGCGCATCGAGGAGGCCGGCCGCCGCTTCGGCGCCGAGCTCGGTATCAATCTCGAGGTTGGCGCGCAGCTTGCGCCCGAGAGCGCGCGCGCCTTGGCGGCGCGGATGGCGGATTGCCTGTTCGCGGCAATGGCTGGCGGATCGCCCGCAGCCGGCGGGCGCGCGCTGTTGCGTCTCGATCCGTTGTCGCAGCGGCGCGCGCTGCAACAACTGACTTTTTCCGGCGGCGTCGCCGAATACATCTATGGCCGCGAAGCGCAGGCATACGGCGATCTCGGCGTCCTGCTCGCGCAAGAAATTCGCGCCCGCGTCGAGGGGTGGGGACCGAAGCTCGAGCGCGCTAGCGAAGGCATCCGTGCGACCGTGATCGGCGCCTCGCAATACACCACGCAGGTGAGCGGAAGCACCATTTACGTGGCGCCGCTCGAAGCGCTCCCCATGCGCAACGTGCCGGTGATCGCGCCGGCCTTCGCGCTCGACCACGATGAGATCGACTCCACGGCGGTGGCGGCCGAGATCAAGGCGCTGCTCAAGCGCCTCGACCTCGGCGAGGCCGGCACGCCGGTCGCGGTGTTCGTGCCGTGGCGCGGCTCGGCTACCTTCCAGCGCCTCGATGCATTCTGCCAGGGGCTGACCGACGGCCTCGCCGCCATACTTGCGGACGGCCACCCGCTGGTGCTCGCGGGCGACGGCGACGTCGGCGGCCTCATGGGGATCCATCTGCGCGAGGAAATGCAGCTCGACAACGCGATCGTCTCGGTCGATGGCCTCGAGCTCAAGGAGTTCGACTATATCGACATCGGCACCATGCTGCCGAATTCCGGCGCGGTACCAGTCGTGATCAAATCGCTGATTTTTCCCGCCAGCGCCGCACCGGGGATGGAACGGCAACCCGTCCCGCGAGTGGTGGCGGGCTGAGGAAATCCGCGCAACGCTGACCCATCACAGCCCGTAGACGCGGGTGGCGGTGCCTCCCATCACCGCGTGGCGCTCGTTGGCGGACAGCGCCTCGACCAGAGCAGTGATGCCCGTCCACGCCTCCGCGTAGCTCGCACCCAGCAGGATCACCGGCCAATTGCTCGCCGCCATGACGCGATTGGGACTGAACAGATCGAGCACGTGATCGCTATAGCGCCGTATCTCGTCGGTCGACCAGCGCCAGCGCATGATGATATCGAGGCCGATCGAAAGCTTCATCGACACGTTGCGGTGCTCAGCGGCACGGGCAATTTGTGTCGCCCACGGCTCCCAGCCCCGCTCGGGAAGCGGCGGCCGGCCGAGATGATTGATCACGATCTTGAGCTTCGGCAGGCGACGCGCGATGTCGAGCACGGATTCGAATTGCGCGGCGTTCACGGGAATTGCGTCGAACGCGAGTCCCGCCGCGGCCAGGAGCTTGAGCGATTCGACCACGCCATCCTGCAGCAGCCAGCGTGGATCCGGCTCGTTACTGATGAGGTGGCGCACGCCCACGAGCTTGCCGCGGGAGCGCAGCCGCTCGAGCGCGCGCGAGGTAGCATCGGGGTCGGCAAGCGGCAGCCAGCCGACCACGCCGCGCACAAAATCGACCTTTTTGCAGAGATCGAGGCACTCCTCGGTCTCGCCGCCGAGCTGATGCAGGACCTGGACCAGCACCGTCCCCTTGATGGCGCAGCGCGCAAGCTCCGGGCGCAGGTCGTCGGGTGTGAAATCGCGCGCGAGGCGATCGCCGACGCGCTCGGGCCAAGTATAGGTGCGCCGGCTGGTCCACCAGAAATGATGATGCGAGTCGATCATATCCACCATGGTCTCGGCGGCGCGAAAGCGCCGTGCCCCTTGCCCGGCCACGCGTTGCCGGCCGCTCGAAGCGAGCCCATTTTAGCGCCTCGCCGTTCCAGTCGACATAGGCGTTGTCTTCGACTTCCCCACGCACGCCGCAGCGCTCACTTTCCCGTCCATCGCGGCTCGCGTTTGTCCACGAACGCCTCGACGCCGAGGCGAAAGTCGTCGCTGCCGTAGCACGCGCGCACGAGATCATCGCCCTGTGGTAGGCCCGCGTGCAGGAGACGGCCAA
>JAFAHL010000317.1 GCA_019237215.1 Hyphomicrobiales bacterium
GTCGATCAAGACGCCGATCAACGACAAGTTCATCGCCGACTGGAAGGCCTTCATCAAGAACCCCAAGCGCGTCACCAACGATCCGATGGAAGCGCACGTCATCGGCTTTGCCATGTGGGTGAAGGCGGTGGAGAAGGTGAAGTCGACCGATTCGGACAAGGTGATCGACGCGCTGCCCGGCATCGAGGCGCCCAACCTCACCGGCGGAACCTCCAAGATGCTGCCCAACCATCACATCACCAAGCCGGTCTTCATCGGCGAGGTGCGCGCGGACGGCCAGTTCGACGTCGTCTGGAAGACGCCGAGCTTGGTCCCGGGCGATGCCTGGTCCAAGTATTTGCCGGGCTCGAAGGACCTCATAGCCGACTGGGTGACGCTCAAATGCGGCAACTACAATACAGTGACCAAGAAGTGCGGTGGCGCGTAGTGGCGTTGTCCGGGTAAAATAGCGTGGCGTTCGTAGCGAGAATGGAGGCGGCCCACCGGATTGCGGATATTGGGCCGCCTCGCTCCGAAATGCCGGGACGATCGGGATGCGTGCCTTCGGCGATCGCTTCATCGCGCTCGTGTGTGCGCTTGGTGTGCTCGCCGCCGTGGTGACGGCGGCGCGCGCCGGACCCTACGAGGATGGGCTTCTCCACTTCACGGCCGACAGCTTCGACGACACAATCGAGGGGATCAACGCGGTTGCCACTAGTGGCAACCCGCTCGCCGCATCGGTCATCGGCGCCCTGCAGGAGGGGCGCCTGCTTTTCAGCGCCGACAGCAAGCGCGTTTTCATTCGCGAGGCGCCCTCGGACCGCCTGATCGACGCCGCAACCGGCGAACCTGTCGCCGGCAGCACGCCCTCCGACCTTGCGCCGGTGCGCCTCAACAACCGCTTGCGACGGATCGTCGAGGCGGCGCTCGGCGGCTTGACGTTGATGGCGCCCGACCCTGGAAAGCGCTTCGAGGCGGCGCAGGCCGTGCTCAAATCCAAGGATGCGAACGCGCTGTCGGCGCTCGAGCAAGCCATCGCCAAGGAGAGCGACGCGCAGGTGAAGCAGGCGTTGATCGAGGCGCGCGCCGCAGTCGTGCTCTATCTCGACAATGCACCGGATGCCGACAAGATCGACGCCATCGCCATCATCCGCCAGCGCGGGGATCAAGACGCGCTCGCGCTGCTCGGCGGACTGCCGGCGAGCGCCTCGCCCGCCGTCAAGAAGGCCGCGGCTGACGCCATCGCGTCGATCGAGAACAGCCTTGCGTTTTGGACCGCGCTGCAAAACACCTGGTACGGCCTCTCGCTCGGCTCGGTCCTGCTGCTTGCCGCGATCGGCCTCGCCATAACCTTCGGCGTGATGGGCGTCATCAACATGGCGCACGGCGAAATGGTGATGCTCGGGGCCTACACCACGTTCGTCGTCCAACAGGTGATCCGCGCCCGCAATCCCGCGCTGTTCGACTATTCGCTCGCCATTGCCATCCCGCTTGCGTTCCTGGTCGCAGGCTTCGTCGGCATCCTGATCGAGCGCGGCATCATTCGCTTTCTCTACGGCCGACCGTTGGAGACGCTGCTCGCCACCTGGGGCCTCTCGCTGATTTTGCAGCAGGGCGTGCGCACCGCCTTCGGTCCCACCAACAAGGATGTGGGCAATCCGTCCTGGATGAGCGGCTCATTCGAGCTCGGGCAAATCACTATCACCTACAACCGGCTGTGGATCATCGTCTTCACCCTGCTCATCTTCGCGGGCTTGCTCGCGCTGCTGCGCTTCACGCGTTTCGGCCTCGAAATGCGGGCGGTGACGCAGAACCGGGCGATGGCGGCCTCGATGGGCATCCGCACGAGCCGCATCGACGCGCTCACCTTCGGGCTCGGCTCGGGCATCGCCGGACTCGCCGGCGTCGCGTTGTCGCAGATCGACAACGTCAGTCCCAATCTCGGCCAAGGCTACATCATCGATTCCTTCATGGTGGTGGTGTTCGGGGGCGTGGGCAATCTGTGGGGCACGCTGGTGGGCGCATTCACGCTCGGCATCGCCAACAAGTTCCTCGAGCCCTATGCCGGCGCCGTGCTCGGCAAGATCGCGATCCTGGTGCTGATCATTCTCTTCATCCAGAAGCGTCCGCGAGGCCTGTTCGCCTTGAAGGGCCGGGCGGTGGAGGCATGATCGCGGGCCTCGTCTCGGGCGCGCTCGACCGCGGCGCGCTCGCTTTCCTTGCTACGCTGGCGGCGATCGGGATTCTCGTGCCGGTGCTCAACCTCTTCGTGCCGGCGACGTCGCCGTTTTATCTGTCGTCGTATTTCGTGGCGCTGTTCGGAAAATATCTTTGCTTTGCGATATTGGCGTTGTCGATCGACCTGATCTGGGGCTATTGCGGCATTCTCTCGCTCGGCCATGGCGCCTTCTTTGCGCTCGGCGGCTATGCCATGGGCATGTATCTGATGCGGCAGATTGGAACGCGCGGAGTCTACGCGCATCCGGTCCTGCCCGACTTCATGGTGTTCCTGAACTGGCCGGAACTGCCGATCTATTGGTACGGCTTTCAGCATTTCGCCTACGCCGCCTTCATGGTCCTGTTCGTGCCGGGCCTGCTCGCCTTCGTGTTCGGGTGGTTTGCGTTCAGGAGCCGCGTCACCGGGGTCTATCTGTCGATCATCACCCAGGCGATGACGTTTGCGCTGATGCTCGGCTTCTTCCGCAACAATTTCGGGTTCGGCGGCAACAATGGCCTCACCGACTTCAAGGACATCCTCGGCTTCAACGTGCAGGCGCCGGGGACGCGCGCGGCGCTGTTCATGATTTCCACGTTTGCATTGATGCTCGGCTTCGTCATCTGCCGCGTCGTCGTGAGTTCGAAATTCGGCAAAGTCCTAGTCGCCATCCGCGATGCCGAAGCACGCACCCGTTTTCTCGGCTACCGGGTCGAGGCCTACAAGCTCCTCGTCTTCACCCTGTCCGCCTGCATGGCCGGGGTCGCCGGCGCGCTCTACGTTCCGCAGGTCGGCATCATCAACCCGAGCGAATTTTCCCCGGGCAATTCCATCGAGGCCGTGATCTGGGTCGCGGTCGGCGGCCGGGGCACGCTGACCGGCGCGGTGCTCGGCGCCGTGCTGGTGAACTACGGCAAGACCTATTTCACCAGCGGCGTTCTCGCGCCCTACTGGCTGTTCGTGCTCGGCGGGCTGTTCGTTGCCGTGACGCTGCTGCTGCCGCGCGGCATCGTCGGCACCATCCATCAGCGTTGGCAGGAATGGCGGGCGCGGCGTGACCCGGCCGCGCGCGTGCCGCACGCGGCCCCCCGGGCGGCGGAGTGATCGATGGATGCTCGCACGACCACGGCGCTTCTCTATCTCGACGGCGTCACCGTATCGTTCGACGGCTTTCGCGCACTCAACAAACTCTCCTTCACCATCGAGCCCGGAGAGATGCGTGCCATCATCGGTCCCAACGGCGCCGGCAAAACCACCATGATGGATGTGGTCACCGGCAAAACCAGGCCGGACACTGGCGAGGTCTACTTCGACGGCTCCTACGATCTCTCGCGCCTCGACGAGACCGAGATCGCGCTGCTTGGCATCGGCCGCAAGTTCCAGAAGCCGACCGTCTTCGATATGCACACGGTCGAGGACAATATCGGCCTCGCGTTGAAGGGCGACCGGCGCGCGCGCAAGACGTTGTTCTGGCGGGAGACCGAAGAAGAGGCGAGCCGCATCGACCGCATTCTCGACACCATCCGGCTGTCGCCGGTGCGCCACCGCGTCGCCGGCTCGCTGGCGCACGGTCAGAAGCAATGGCTCGAGATCGGCATGCTACTGGCGCAAGAGCCCAAGCTTCTTCTCGTCGACGAACCGGTTGCCGGCATGACCGATGCCGAGACGCGGCAAACCGCCGAGCTCCTGAAGGAGATCAATCGCGACCGCACCGTGGTCGTGGTCGAGCACGACATGACCTTCGTGCGCGAGCTCGGCGTCAAGGTCACCTGCCTGCACGAAGGCTCGGTGCTGGCGGAGGGCACGATCGACCAAGTCTCGGAGAACGAGCGCGTGGTCGAGGTTTACCTGGGGCGCTAGCGCGATGTTGCATGTCAACTCGATCGATCTGCATTACGGCGCGGCGCAGGCGTTGCGCAGCGTGTCGCTCTCCGCCGAGCCGGGCAAGGTCACCTGCGTGCTGGGACGCAACGGCGTCGGCAAGACGAGCCTTCTCGACGCGCTCGCCGGGCAGCATCCGGTCAGCAAGGGTACAATCACGTTCGACGGCGCCGACATCACCTGGCTCAGGCCCAGCGAGCGCGCGCGGCGCGGCATCGCCTACGTGCCGCAGGGGCGCGAAATCTTTCCGCTCCTCACCGTCGAGGAGAACCTCAAGACCGGATTTGCGCCGCTCAAGCGCGAGGATCGCTCGATTCCCGACGACGTGTTCGCGCTGTTTCCGGTGCTCGACGACATGTTGGGGCGACGCGGCGGCGATCTCTCCGGCGGCCAGCAGCAGCAGCTCGCGATCGGCCGGGCGCTGGTCATGCGCCCGCGCCTGCTGCTGCTGGATGAGCCGACCGAGGGTATCCAGCCCTCGATCATCAAGGACATCGGCCGCGCCATCGCCTATTTGCGCAATCTCGGGCGGATCGCCGTGGT
>JAFAHL010000362.1 GCA_019237215.1 Hyphomicrobiales bacterium
GCGCGGTCGAGATCGCCCTTGTTCCGGTAGGTGACGCCGCGTAGGTAGTAGGCCTCGGCGTATTTGGGATCGAGCCGGATCGCCTCGCTCAAGTCGGCAATGGCGCGGTCGAGGTCGCCCTTGCTCTTGTACGAGAGCGCCCGCTCATGGTGGGCGATGGCGGAATCTTTCGCAGTTTCGCCGCGGCCTTGGATGATGCGCGTGCAGGCGGCAATGCTGCGATCCGGATCGTCCCCCTTGCAAGCGTCCCAGTCGGCTCGGCTCGCGGCCGCGGCAGGGGCTGCGACCGCGAACACCGCGACGGCCCCAATCAGCAGGGTCAATATGCGCATGATCCGCTCCCGTGCCAGCACACTATAACACCATCGCGCAAGAATGCTGCTGGGCGTTACACCAGCCGCCACAACCGGGGAACACGGGGCGGGATTCTCGCGCGCAGCGAACGCAGGAACCGAGATCGGCGCGGCCGATGCGAGAGCAGCGATAAGCGCTTTCATGACGCGTCTCCATATTTGGACCGTTGTCGTCTTTGGCATCGCGCATCGGCCGATCGGCCGGCGCCTGCAGGCCTAAAGATGCCGACGCTTGTGCTGCCGGCCGGTGATAGGGATCACAAATTCAGGACCATTCAGCAGTGAGCGCGACGTTCTTGCGCGCGGACTGCCGACTCCTGGGCGCGGGCTAGGCTTCGCTGCCTCAACGAGCTCTCTCGACGGCCAACATGGCAGTCGAGAGGAGCTCTGTCGGTCCATCGTCATCCTTGGCTGCTGGCGGGCATCCGCACCGTAAACACCGAGCCCTTGCCCGGCTCGCTCGCCACCGTCACATCGCCGCCCATCATGCGCGCGAGCCTGCGCGATAGGGCAAGGCCGAGCCCCGTCCCGCCATAGCGGCGTGCAGTCAGAGAATCTGCCTGGGTGAAGTCCTGGAATAGCTTCGCCTGCTGCCCGGCAGTCAGGCCGATGCCGGTATCCGCGACGGCAAGTTCGATCCAGGCATGTCCATCCACCACCTTGCGCACCCGCAGGGCGACCTCGCCTTCCTTCGTGAACTTGCACGCATTGCTCAAGAGATTGAGCAGAATCTGCTTGAGCCGCAGGGAGTCCGCGGTGAGCGTGCTCACGTCCGCCGACGCTTCGACAACCAGGCGGTTCTTGTTCTTCGCGGCGAGTTGTCCGGCGGTGCCGATGACTTCATCGATAAGCCGCGCCAAATCGACCGGCTCGGGATTGAGTTCGAGCTTGCCGGCTTCGATCTTCGAAAGGTCGAGAACCTCGTTGATGAGGCTCAGGAGGTGGGTGCCGGCCGCATTCACGCGTCGCAGCGGTTCCAGGGCCTTTTCCGTGCCGAAGCGCGCGGCATTGGTGACCATCATTTCCGTCAGGCCGATGATGGCATTGAGCGGCGTGCGCAGCTCGTGGCTCATGCTGGCCAGGAACTGCGACTTGCGCTCGCTCGCCTCCGCCAACTGCCGGCTCTTGTCCTGGATTTCGGCTGTTCGTTCCGTGACGCGCTGCTCCAGCATCCGATTATGAGCTTCGAGGGCTGCCTCAGCCGCCAACTGTTGAGCGCGAACCGCGACCACGATGAGCCCGGTAAACGTGATCACGGCGATGAAGCCTTCGAGCAGGAGGATGGACTCGTTGGCAGCCTCGGCAAATGGACCGACACCGTAGGCGGTCGAGAGAATGGCGATGACGATGATCGCCGTCGCGGCCAGCGTGACGGCGCGGGCACCCGCCCGAAATCCGGCCCAAAGAAACAGTGGCAGGAAGAGGTAGCTGATCGAGTAGCCGGTCCATGCTTCCAGCGCCGCAATCAGAATCGCTACGCTTGTAATGACAAGCGAGATGGTCAGGATGTTTGCATCGGGCCGCGGTTCGCGATACCAGGCGAGGATGAGGGATCCGAACACTGCAATGCCTGCGGCGTCCGCAAGAAAGTACGTCACGAACGTGATTTGCAATTGCTCTTCCGGGACATTGCCGGCCGCCCAGAGTGACAATGTCCCGACCATGCCGCCAACGAGTGCGGCGACGAGACACGAGCCAACCAGGAAAATCACGACATCGCGTGGGCGTTCGAACGGATGCCAGGTGCCGCCAAGTTGCCGCAGCAACGCGACCGATATCGACGCTTCCAGCATTGCTGCGACACCGGCGCCGGTGTTGGCGAGGACGAACCTCGCCAGCGTCATCTGAGGCTCCGCCAGCAGCGGGAAACCGTTCAGAAACTGGCCAAAAAAGACCGCCGGCAGGATCCGTGGTCCGAAGATAAAGCTTGCCGCCGCCGCGACGCCGGCGGGCGGATAAATCGGACTGATCTTTGCCGGGCCTATGCCGAAAACCAGCACCACCAGCCCGGAGATGCTGTAGACCACAAACACGGCGAGGTTAAGGAGAATAGAAGCTGTGACATCGCGCGGCGTGTCATCCGCCGGCGCCAACGCGCGTGCGAGCGCTTCCGTCCACCGTGTCGATCGATCTGTCATTGATGCAACCGGGCGACCTCCGAGCTACCTGCATACCCGGTTTCGACGTCATTGCCAGCTGGCATTCCGGCGTCAGCCGCAATCCCGCCCATGGACGGCTGCGAGAGCGAGCCCGGCGACCGTCGCGAAACGATGAGAAAGACGCACTGAGTTTCTGGCTGATCACCGGCGTGAGGTCGCAGGCGGCTGCGGTTGCAATCAACGGGCTCTTTTGACTGCGGTCGTCGAACGCAGACGTTTCAGGCTGCGTCCCAGGCGTAGCGGCGGCAATGATCGAGGTAAGCGGCCTCGTGCGACCCCATCAGCTCGACCACGCTCAGCCAGAGCCATGACGGTGCATCGAGCGTCTTGGATCGGTTGCGGGCCAATTCCGCTTTCCAGCTTCGACGCGTCGCCCCATCCATCTGACGCGCATGCGCGCGCCCGACGACGCCCGCCAAGTATCCCGCGATCGCCGTTGCCTGCTCCCGGCTCAGCTGCTCGATCTCGATCTTGAGGTCTTGCGGCATCAACTCCCGCACGGTGACGCTTTTGTCGAACAGCCGGCCGGCCATCATCCGCTCTCCCAAGTTCGGCGAAAGCGCGCGCGCCCCTGCGACCACGCGTTCGGCGTTGTCGCGCGGCATCTTCGCATCCGGCGCGCGCGGCGCCGCGGCGAGCACGCCCTCCTTGATGTCGATGAGGCAGAGATTGTTCGAGGCAGGATCGCCGTCGGCGACGCCGACGAGCACCGCGTAGCGCAGCCGGCCGAGCGAGCTGCAACCTTTCATCCAATAGGCGGCATCCAGCACTTCGATCCTGTCGTCCTCACGACGGCCCTTGAGCGCGGTGATGAGCTCGCGGGCAGCGTCGCTGTTCAGCAGTTCCTTGAGGGCCTTCCGCTCCTTTTTCGTGAGCGCCCAGAATCGCCTTCCGAGCGGGATCGAAGGCTTTACGTTCTCGATCCGCTCTTCCGCCAGTTGCCGCCACTTGCGGTGAACCGCGCGGTCAAGAATCTCGCGGATCAGTTTCGGCCGGTGGTTCTTTTCCGTTTGGCCACCGAATCTTCCGGCCAAAGCTGCTTCGTAGCCGTTCATCATCTCTTCAAGCATTCTGGCCGTCGTCACGCCAGGCAGATCGGACCCGCGGGCCGCTGACGCCAACGACAGCGCCAGCCGCACGAGATCGTGGACGGGATTTCCGATCACGGTCTGATCGAGATCGCGAATTTGAACGTCGACGTGGCCGTCGGCGTCGGCGAGGGGTCCGAGATTGCCGAGATGGCAATCGCCGCAGATCCATACCGACGGCCCCGCCGGCAGCTTGCGGCCTCCGTCTTCCAACCATTCGTAAAATTTCACCGTGCTTCCGCGCACGTAGGCATGCGCGTTGCGCGCCATCTTCAAATTACGCGTGCGCAGAAGAACTATCGCCCGCTGCTTGGGACGGGAAAGCTTCGCGTAGTCGAATGCCATGGGTCACCAAATTACAGCCCAGGAATGGAAATTGAATAAGACGATCATGCCGACCGCGCAAGCGCAATCGCGCGGCGCGGCAAAGGCGGACTCATGCCCCGCAACAACAACGTGCACGAGTGCGCGATGCCGCATCCCGACCACTGACCTGCTTCAGGCTTGGCTGTCTATAGACCAGCCCATCTCAGCTCGACGTCAATCAATACCGGCTCGGAAGTCGGAAGCGGACCAGCATGGCTGGGCCGGGTCAGGCCTAGCGTGCGGCCAAGCCAATTCGGCAGCACGGCTTCCAGCCATGCGCGCAGCGAATCATAGAGCCGTGACACGCTGGGCGCGAGGATGATGGTCTCCGTCGGCAGACCCTGCTCGTCCTCGCCGATCACAAGCAACATCCGCGGCGCGCGCTCGAGGGTCGGCGCGATCATGATGGTCTCGCACGCAATAGGGTGACAAAATCTACCTTTGTAGTTTTAATTTCGATCGTCAATGCGGCGAGCGGCCAAAGCGGGCTCCTTCGTTTGAAAAACATGAAGTGTGTTCGCCTTGCCACACTCCGTTCAAATCGCGGTGCCGAGGCAGTCGAATAGCCAACGAACGTCCGCTATGTGTCAAAAGCGGAAAAGCTAAACGCAATCATCTGACGCAGGGCGCCAACAGCGGTCTGGGCACGGTTGCTCCGGACGTGGGCCTCAGGAAGGACAAACCGACCGCCGCCGGCGGGCGCGATCAAGTCAAGTCGCGGACATCCACGAGACGCTATCGCAAAATGATCTCCTAGCAGCCGTTAATCGATTTGATCGAATCAATCAGGTTAAGCCCGTCGACCTTGGTCGTTCGGACAAGAGCCTCCCCATCACAGCGTCCGCGACCAGGCGCTACATATGTATAGCGTACACGATATTCGTCCGAACGAGTGGGAGCCACATCAATAAGAGTAAGCGGTTCAACCAGATTGCTGTAGAAATTTCGGATAGCGATTGCGGACAGTGGTCCCGATGATCGCTTTTCAGGAACCACAAATTTTACCGCTTCCTCACCGTTGCCCGCGCTAAGGGCTAAGTAAAAACCTTGAACTGTGGTCATGGAAGTGCCGTGAGACTTTGTCGGATCGAAAGCGGCTGAAACGGTGGCTATGGGCAACATCATAGCAGCATGGTGGTGCCCCGTATGGCGTCCGAATGCTCCCGTCCCTGCAACAACGACGCGTTGCCCAATAAAGCCCCGGAGGTCTCGCCATAACGCCTGAGCGGCTTTGCCGGATTCAGGGAATATTTGAATGCTATCGAACTTGACGTTTTGATCGACAAATTCATCCCCGGTAGCACAAATCGGGTCGTCCAGCTTGAGGATGTACGTAGGTTCAGGCGTGTCGCCCTTTCGAACATCCTCGTAGTTGGGTGGTCCTGGGAAGATGCGGTAATTCAATTTGCCCTCAAACGAGAGCGTATCCGTCTGTTTCAAGTTGATGCATGCGGCGTTCGCCGACGCGTTGATGCAGATGGTCAAGCCGATCGCTGAAAGAACCGAAAGGTTTCTACGCATGATGGTCAGTCAGAGTCATTCCGAATCGAGGTGGGTCCGCCTTCCGTACATCGGAGCGGAAGGATAGCAGATGATACGGCGGCAGGAGACCGCCGCACCGCGGAATTTTCCGCCCCCTCCGGCGCGCTAGCGCCCCTGATAGAAGCGCTGCTTTCGGTTCGAATCACAAGCGTAAAGGCTCGGAACGCGCGCATCCCGTGCGCCTGCGACGCGGCTCGGATCGTCCGCCGGTCACCGCGTCGTCGTGGCCGTCTCCAGGGCGCCGCCGGTCGTGAGCGCGTTGATGAAGGTGCGCTCGACCGCCCCCCATGGCGTGGGCGCGCAAGCGTCGCCGCTACCGGGAGAATACTTGGTCGGTTGGTTGTCGGGGCCGAGAACTTGGACATTCGCCTGCGGCTGGGTGGGGACCCCGTCGTTCTCCACACATGGCGTATTGAAAAGCGCTTGCCCAAGCGCGCGCCCATAGACATTGCTCTGAACGATCCAGCGGTCGGAGTAACGGCCGTTGGCGGCGCGCAGCTGCGCCCTCGTCGGCTCGCTCACCCCGAAGAAATTGTTGGCCTCGCTCGCCACGAGACGGATCTCCGCGTCGGTGTGTTTCCAACCGAGACCGCCGTAGAAGCGGGCGATCCGCGATGGCGACTGGTAACGCCAGCGCGCATCCTCGAGCCACTGGACGGCAAGATAGAGCACCCATCCCTCGTCCGCGATGCGCCGGCCGTTCGCATCCACGATGACCGGCACCGTGCGCTGGGTCGAAGCCAGCGAAATATTGTCTTCGATCAATTGGCGCATGCGAGCGTCGCGCGCAGCATTCGAGGTCCCGCCGAGGACTACCGCGACGATCTGTTTCTCGTCACGGCGCACCGATGATACCAAGTTGTACCCGGAAGCCTCGGTATAACCGGTCTTGATCCCGTCGACGCCCTTCACCTGTCCGAGCAGGGCGTTGTGGTTGTGCATCTCGGCGCCCTTATAGCGGAAGCTCGGAGTTGCGAAATATTGATAATAGACCGGGAAGCGGTGCTGGATGGCGCGGCCCAGAACGGCCTGGTCGCGCGCGGTCGTGATTTGCGCTTCGGCCGGCAACCCCGAGGCATTGACATAGGTCGTGCTCGTCATCCCCAGCATCCTGGCCTTCAAGGTCATGAGCTTGGCGAATTCTTCTTCGCTTCCGCCGATGGCTTCCGCGACTACGACCGCGGCGTCGTTCGCCGATTTGGTGACCAGCCCCTTGATCGCGTCCTCGACCTTG
>JAFAHL010000422.1 GCA_019237215.1 Hyphomicrobiales bacterium
CTCGTTGTCCGATAGCGCCCAGATCACCAAGCTTTGCAGGCCGCTCTGCACCAGGTCGCGCCGCGCCGCGGAGAACAGCTTGCGGCCGAAGCCGAGGCCCTGGAATTCCGGCCGCAGGTAAAGCTCGTAGATCTCGCCGTCGTAATACAAGCTGCGCGCGCGGTTGCGCCCGTAATTGGCATAACCGGCCACGCATTCGCCGAATGCCAGCACCGTGATCCGGCTGCCTTTGCGAACCGCGCAGTCCCACCATGCCGGGCCGCGCCGGTTGATCAGCTTGTCGAGCTCCGGCCCCGGAATGATGCCCTGATACGCACCCCGCCAGGCGTCGTCGTGCGTCGCGGCGATGGCTGGTGCATCGGACGGCTTGGCGCGGCGGACTTCGATCAGGGTCGTGCTCATGACATGATACAAGCAAGCACTCTGCGGCGCTTCAAGGGCTATGTTTAATGCTGCGTTAACAACGTCGGCGATTGATGTGGATTTGCCACACCGCGACGCCGCCAAGCGTTCGCAGCGGCGCGAAAAATCGAGATATGTTCGCGGCCTAACGAATGTTGCAGCGGCGACACGCCGCGCCGGCGAAATGCGCGTTCCTCCCGTCGGAGGGAACCTAAATCGCTGTCGCGGCGTGCGCGCTGCACAACGACGGCGGCCGTGGGGACGAATCGGTGGGCTGGAGAGCGCTAGGCCCGGCAATCATGACGGATGGCTCGGCGCCAAAGGCCAGGCGTCACACCCGTTCCGCCTCCTTGCGCCGCTCCTCCTTCCTGCGCTCGTTGGGATCGAGCAGCTTCTTGCGCAGCCTGATCGCGGTCGGGGTGACCTCGACCAGTTCGTCGTCGCCGATATAGGCGAGCGCCTTCTCCAACGTCATCTGGATCGGCGGGATCAGCCGCACGGCCTCGTCCTTGGCATGGGTGCGGATATTGGTGAGCTTCTTGCCCTTGAGCACGTTGACCTCGAGGTCGTTGCCCCGGGTGTGCTCGCCCACGATCATGCCGCGGTAAACCTTCCACCCCGGCTCGATCATCATCGGCCCGCGGTCCTCGAGGTTCCACAGCGCGTAAGCCACGGCCTCGCCCTGGTCGTTGGAGATCAGCACGCCGTTGCGGCGGCCCACGATCTCGCCCCGATACGCGCCGTAGCCGTGGAACAGCCGGTTCATGACGGCGGTGCCGCGGGTATCGGTGAGGAGCTCCCCGTGGTAGCCGATGAGGCCGCGCGTCGGCGCCAGGAACGCGAGCCGCACGCGTCCGCCGCCCGAGGGACGCATCTCGGTCATCTCGGCTTTGCGCTCGGAGAGCTTCTGCACGACGATGCCTGCATGCGCCTCGTCGACGTCGATGACGACCTCTTCGATCGGCTCGCGCAGCTCGCCGTCGGCGTCGCGTTCGAGCAGCACCTTCGGCCGCGACACCGACAGCTCGAAGCCCTCGCGCCGCATGGTCTCGATCAGAATGCCAAGCTGCAATTCGCCGCGGCCGGCGACCTCCATGGCATCCTTCTCGCTCGATTCGCTGATTCTCAGCGCGACGTTGCCCTCGGCCTCGCGCAGCAGCCGTTCGCGGATCACCCGGCTCTGCACCTTGTCGCCCTCGGTGCCGGCGAGCGGGGAATCGTTGATGCGGAAGGTCATCGCGAGCGTCGGCGGATCGATCGGCTGCGCGGGGAGCGGCTCGGTCACCTCCGGCGCGCAGATCGTGTGCGACACCGTCGCCTCGGGTAGCCCGGCAATCGCCACGATGTCGCCTGCGGACGCCTCCTCGACGCCGGTGCGCTCGAGGCCGCGGAAGGCCAGCACCTTGGTCACGCGGCCGTGCTCGATGAGCTTTCCGTTGCGATCGAGCACCTTGACGCTTTGATTAGGCTTGACCGCACCCGAGCTGATGCGTCCGGTGACGATGCGGCCGAGATAGGGATTGGCTTCGAGGATGGTGCCGAGCATCCGGAACGGCCCGTCCTCGATGATCGGCTCCGCGACGTGCCGGGTCACGAGATTAAACAGCGGCGCCATCCCTTGGTCCTTCGGGCCCTCCGGCGAGGCGGCCATCCACCCTTCCCTGGCCGAACCGTAGAGGATGGGGAAATCGAGCTGGTCTTCGCTCGCTTCGAGCGCGGCGAACAGGTCGAACACCTCGTTCACGACCGCCAAGGGCCGCCCATCCGGCCGGTCGACCTTGTTGATCACGACGATGGGCTTGAGCCCGACCTTGAGCGCCTTCGATACCACGAATTTGGTCTGCGGCAACGGGCCCTCGGCGGCGTCCACCAGCACCAGCGCGCCGTCCACCATGTTGAGGATGCGCTCGACCTCGCCGCCGAAATCGGCATGGCCCGGCGTGTCGACGATATTGATGCGGGTGTCGTGCCAGAGGATCGAGGTTACCTTGGCGAGAATGGTGATGCCGCGCTCGCGCTCGAGATCGTTGGAGTCGAGTGCGCGCTCGGCCACCCGTTGGTTGTCGCGCAC
>JAFAHL010000432.1 GCA_019237215.1 Hyphomicrobiales bacterium
CAGCGCTTCGATGGCCTCGATCACCGGCCAGTGCGGTGAAGGGAAAAAGATCGAGTCGGCGTGAGGGTGCGCGCGCATCAGCGCGCGGCCCATGTCGAGCGCAGCCGTCACCGGGATGCGGCCGAAGTCTTTGATGAGCTTGCCGCAGCCCATGGCGCCGAGCACCTCGCAGCCGTAGCGTTCGGCGTCGGCGATCAGTCGCGCGTCCTCGCGCGCACCATAGGGGTGCGCCACCACCACTTTCTTGCAACCGAGGGCCTTCGCGGCCTTCGCCTGCGCGGCGACGCTCGATGAGACCTTGACGCCGAGCTCTGCCGCGAGCGTCCGCAGCATCACCTGCGCGTTCTCATCGCCGCGGGAGAGGTTGACCGGCACGCCGCCGAGAAACACGAGGTCGACGCCGGTGGCGGCGAGTTCGCGCGCCGCCCGCATGCTCATCTCGTAGGCCGCATCGACCTCGCTCTGACTGCGTTCGATCACCGTCAGCGTCGTGATCACGAGGGTCACGCCGGCGGGAACGAGCTTGTAGAATTCATAAGGGAATACTTCCGCGCTGAGCGGTGGGCAGGTGTACCCGATGCGGGCGCGGTGGCCGTAGATTTCGCCGCGGGTCGATGGTGGCCGGTTCATCTCGTCGCTCCTGCTCGCAACCGCGCGAAACACCGTGACGGATTTTGCCGCGGATGATACAAGAAATCTTGCGCTGCGACGGGTGCGGCCCGCCAACGCACGTGCACGCGATCGGAGAATGACATGGCGAACGACGCGTCCGCGCGGGGGACCAGAGCATCGGTGGTCACCGCCTTTTGCTTGTTGTCGTGCCTCGCGCTGGACGCGCCCTATTCGCCCGCCGCCGCGGCCGATCAGGTCAAGATCGGCATCGCGCGCACGATCAGCGATGCCGGTTACTACATCGCCGACGCCATGGGCTTCTTCCACGAGGAAGGCCTGGACGTGTCGATCACCGCGTTCAATTCCGCGGCGCAAATGATCGCCCCCCTCGGCACCGGCGAACTCGATGTCGGCGGCGGCACGGTGTCGGCAGGCTTCTACAACGCGGTCAGTCGCGGCATCGGCATGAAGATCGTGGCCGATCAGGCCTCGATCAAGCCGGGCTACGGCTATTCGTCGCTGATGGTGCGCAAGGACCACGTCGTCAGCGGCCGCTACAAGACTTTCGCCGACCTCAAGGGTATGAAGGTCGCCATCGGCGCGCCCGGCACCGGCACCGCGTCGGCGCTCAACGAGGCGCTGAAAAAAGGCGGACTCAAATACGGCGATGTCGATGTGGTCTATCTCGGCTTCCCCGAACACCTGCCGGCCTATAAGAACAAGGGCATCGATGCCAGCATCACCAACGAGCCGACCATGACGCGCGCGATCGAGGATGGCGTTGCCGTGCGCGTTGCCGGAAACGACGTCACCTATCCGGACCAACAGACCGCCGTCACGTTCTTTTCCGATCACTTCATCGGCAGCCGACGCGACGCGGCCGAGCGTTTCATGCGCGCTTATCTCCGCGGCGTTCGCATGTACAACGATGCCCTCAAGGGCGGCCGGCTGGCCGGGCCGAAGGCGGATGAAGTCATTGCGATCCTGGTCAAGCATACGACCATCAAGGACGAAAGCATGTTTCGCCGCATGGTGCCGAGCTATTGCAATCCCGACGGCGAGGTCAACGTGGCGAGCCTGAGGAAGGATCTCGAGTTCTTCCGCGAGCTCGGGCTGATCGAGAAGAAGGATATCAGCGTCGACGGCGTGGTGGATGCGTCCTTCGCCAAGGCGGCGGTGGCCAAGCTCGGGCCCTACCGGCCGCCGGCCAACTAGCGCGAGATGCGGCGCGCACGACCGACAGGAACGGAGCCCCGATTTCATGAGCCTACGCGAGCAAAACGACTTTCTGACCCAGACCGGGCCGGGCACGCCGATGGGCGATCTGTTCCGGCGCTATTGGATTCCGGCGCTGCTGTCGGAAGAGGTGGGCGAACCGGATGGCCCGCCGGTGCGCGTCAAGCTTCTCTCCGAGCGGCTGCTGGCGTTTCGCGACACTAAAGGGCGCGTGGGCGTGATCGACGAGTTCTGCGCCCACCGCGGCGTATCACTTTGGTTCGCCCGCAATGAGGAGAACGGGCTGCGCTGCGCCTATCACGGCTGGAAATACGATGTCACTGGTCAGTGTACCGAGGTTCCCTCCGAGCCCGCGGAAAACGGCTTCTGCAGGAAGATCAAGCTGACCTGCTATCCGTGTGTCGAGTTGGGCGACGTCATCTGGGTGTATATGGGGCCGCCGGAGCTGAAACCTCCTCTTCCGGGCTTCGAGTGGGTGAAGGTGCCGCATTCGCATCGTTTCGTCTCCAAGCGCACCCAGGAGTGCAACTACCTGCAGGCGATGGAAGGCGGAATCGATTCGGCGCACGTCTCGTTCCTTCATCGGCACGACTTGCGCAGCGATTCGCTTCATGTTGGTAAGGGCGCCGAGCTGACGCGCGAAACCGATGCGCGCTTCGAAGTGGTGGAGACCAAGGGCGGCATGGTGATCGGCGTGCGCCGCCCGGCGCAGGAGGGCCATCTCTACTGGCGCATCACCCAATGGATCATGCCGTTCCACAGCATGATCCCGCCTTACGGCGAAAACGCCCTCAACGGCCACGCCTGGGTTCCGATCGACGATGAGAACTGCATGGCGTGGTGTTTCACCCACCACCCCACGCGGCAACTCACCGAGCACGAGCTCGATACCATGCGCAACGGCGGCGGCATCCACGTCAAGTTGATCCCCGGCACGTTCCGGCCGGTGATCAACAAGGACAACGACTACATGATCGACCGCGCCGCTCAGCGCGCCAACAAGAGCTATTGCGGCGTTGCCGGCATCGCCATGCAGGACGCGGCGATCCAGGAAAGCATGGGGCCGATCCAGGACCGCAGCAAGGAGAACCTGGTCTC
>JAFAHL010000436.1 GCA_019237215.1 Hyphomicrobiales bacterium
GCTCGCCGATTGTCCCGGCCGGACATTCGCGTTGTTCGTCGGAATTCACGCGCTGGTCTGGACCGTTCTGCCGAGCGTCCTCTATTTCAACCTGCCGCTCGATCTGATCGAGGCGCTGACGTATGGCCGTGAGTGGCAACTCGGGTACGACAAGCTGCCGCCGCTGCCTTGGTGGATGGTGGAGGCCGTCTACCGCACGGTCGGCCACGACTTCGCTTATTACCTCCTCGCTCAGATCGCCGTTTTGGCCGCTTTTGCCCTGGTCTACGCCACCGGCAGGCCGGTGGCCGGAGCGCTTGGCTCGCTCCTTGGCGTTTTGATCGTCGATGGCTTGCACTACTTCAATTTCACCGCCGCCAAATTCAATCACGACGTGATCCAGTTGCCGTTCTGGGCGCTGGCGGGCTTCGCCTTTCATCGCGCGTTGCGTGGCGGCCATATCGGACACTGGCTACTGCTCGGGATTGCGCTCGGCATTTCGCTGTGGGCGAAATATTTCGTGGTCGTGCTGGCGGCGCCGCTCGCTTTGTTCCTGCTGCTCGACCGCGATGCGCGCCCAGCGCTCGCCACCCCCGGCCCCTGGCTCGCGCTCGTCGTCGCGCTCGTGATCATGACGCCGCATCTGGTCTGGCTCGTGCGCAACGACTTTCTTCCCTTTGCCTATGCGAGCGCGCGCGCGGCGCCCTCGCGCGGGCTCATCGATCACATCCTGCATCCGCTCGTCTTCGCGGTCGGCCAAGTGGTGTTTGTGCTGCCGGCGCTGCTGATCGCCGCCGCCGTCGTTTGGCCGCGGCAGCGGCCGCAGGACGAGGCGCCGCCAGTCGCGGGCAAGGCCGACGCCTTCGACCGGCGCATCGTGACGCTCTTGGCCTTCGGCCCGGCGGCGATGACCGTCGCCCTATCGGCGGTCAGCGGCCGCGGCGCCATCGCCATGTGGGGCTATCCGCTGTGGCTGTTTCTCGGGCTTTGGATCGTGCTTTATGCCGGCAGCGCGCTCGAGCCCGCGCGGCTCGGCCGGATCGCGGCGGCGTGGGCGAGCGTGTTCGCGCTGTTCGCGATCGTCTTTGCCGCGAGCTACTCGGTGCTGCCGGCGATCGATCACCGCTACCGCGCGGTGTTCTATCCGGGCGATCGGCTCGCCGACGAACTCGCGCGGCGTTTTCGCGCCGCCACCGGCGTGCCCCTCGTCTACGTCATCGGCAGCATGTGGGACGGCGGCAACGTCGCCCATTACGCGCGCGAGCAGCCGCGGGTGTTGATCGACGGCGATCGCCGCCGCGCGCCGTGGATCGATCTCGGCGACCTGCGCAGCAAGGGCGCGGTGGTGGTGTGGACCGGCAGCGATCCGACCGTGATGCCGGTCGGCCTGCGCGGGATAGCGGGCGACGCCCAGATTCAACCGCCGTTCACGCTGCCCTTCCGCCGCGGCGATCACGTGCTCACCGTCGGCTGGGCGATCCTGCGGCCGCAGCCCGCGTTCGCCACGCGCGATTCACGCCTGGCTAAGCGACCGCCTTGATCACACGCGCGGCCTTAGCGAACATCTCCTCGATCTCGCCTTCGCTCACGATCAGCGGCGGCGTGAGCACGATGGTTTCGCCGGCGGCGCGGATCACCAGATCCTGCTCGCGGAACGCTTTGTCCATGGCGTCGTAGGCGCGCTTGCCGACCTCGCCCGGCCGTGAGGCGAGGTCGATGCCGGCGGTGAGCCCGACGCAGCGGACGTCGAGCACGTTGGGCAGGCCCTTGAGCGACATCGCCGCCTCGGCCCAGGCCGATTCGAGCTCGCGCGCGCGCTCGAACAGGCGCTCGTCGCGGTAGAGGTCGAGCGTCGCGAGCCCGGCCGCGCAGGCGAGCGGATGCGCCGAATAGGTGTAGCCGTGAAAGAGCTCGACCACGTGCATGGGTCCGCGCATGAACGCGTCGTAAATCCCCTTGCGCACGATCACTCCGCCCATCGGCACGCTGCCCGAGGTGATGCCCTTGGCGAACGTGATCATGTCGGGCACGACGCCGTAGCGCTCGGCGGCAAACGC
>JAFAHL010000446.1 GCA_019237215.1 Hyphomicrobiales bacterium
GGTCAATCGGAGCTTGCCTGCGGTGACTACGTCACTGGGCTTATTAGTCACGCCGGTCCTCGGAATGATGAGCGCCGCTGTGATCTTGAGCGAGCGCCTCGAGCCATCGTTGATTGTGGCGCTTGCCCTGATCGTTGGCGGCATCGCCCTTGGCACTGTCGGCGATATTCGCGCGGCTCGAACGAC
Source organism: Hyphomicrobiales bacterium (assembly GCA_019237215.1). Lineage (GTDB taxonomy): Bacteria > Pseudomonadota > Alphaproteobacteria > Rhizobiales > Xanthobacteraceae > VAZQ01. The sequence continues at coordinate 187 of JAFAHL010000446.1, forward strand.
GGTGCCGGCCAAGCTATAGTGCGCTTCCCGCGACGTCGACTTGGGCTACAACGGGAAGAACCCGATGCAATCTTCCCATGACAACCATAGGGGATGGTGAAATGCTTGCGTTACGCCCCAACTGCGAATGCTGCGACAAGGACTTGCCACCATCTGCAGAGGACGCGATGATCTGCTCCTTCGAATGCACATTTTGCCGCGACTGCGCAGCGCATAGACTGGCTGGCCGGTGCCCCAACTGCGGAGGCAATTTAGTTTCTCGCCCGATCCGTCCGCCATCGGAGCTGGCAAAAAGCCCTGCCTCAACTTTGCGAGTTTTTAAGCCGGAAGGTTGTGGCACAAGCGGGCTTCCCAATTAGCAGTTATTTCGGGCGGCAATTGGCCCTTCGCGTCGGTGTAGGATGAGTACACGCCCTACATCGCAATTATACTATTGACTGCATAGCGCGATGGCGGCGGAGTCCGCCGCCACGAAACTGGAGGGGAGGAAAATGACGGGCCTTCTCGAGCGACACATTGCGGCTGTCACCGGCGGCGCCTCCGGCATCGGCCGGGCGATCGCGTTGGGCTATGCGAGGGAGGGAGCACACGTGGTCGTGCTCGACGCCAACGGCAACGGCGCGGCTGAGACCGCCAAGGCCATCACGGGCGCCGGCGGCAAGGCCTCAAGCTTCGTGCTCGACGTGACCGAGCGCGACAAATGCCGCGAGGTTGCCGCGGAGATCGGCGCGACCGTCGGCCGGGTCTCCGTCCTGGTCAACAATGCCGGCATCAACCGCCGCAACGCCTTCACCGCGGCCCCCGAAGCGGTGGTCAAGGACTGGCAGGACATCATGGCGGTCAACCTCAACGGCGTGTTCAACGTGACCCATGCCTTTCTCGGACAACTGCGCGCGACCAGGGGCCGGATCGTCAACATCGGCTCGATCCAGTCTTTCGTTCACGTGCGCACCCCCAACTCGCCCGCCTACACCACCTCCAAGCACGGGGTGCTCGGCCTCACGCGCGCGCTGGCGGCGGAACTCGGCAAGGACGGGGTGCGGGTCAACGCCATCGGCCCCGGCCTGATCGAGACGCCGCTGAACGAGAACGCGCGCGCCAACAACCCCGAGCTCGTGCGCATCTTCCTGGACCACACGCCGCTCGGCCGCACCGGGAAGCCCGAGGACATCGTCGGGCCGGCGATCTTCCTTGCCTGCGAGCTGTCGGCCTACGTCACCGGCGCGATCATCATGGCTGATGGCGGCTACCGCTCGATTTGATATCGGCGCATGAACCGTGAGCCGGCCATTGCTGATGATATTTTCTGTCGTTCACTCCGCCATGATATGATTTGTGCGTATCACCTCGCCCCAGCGGGCGACTTCGTCCTTGATGAAGGCGGCCGTTTCGGCCGGCGTGCCGCCGTCCGGCTCGACGTTGAGCGTGCGAAAGCGCTGCTGCACATCGGGCATCTTGAGCACCTCGATGGTGGCCTTGGCGATCTGATGCTGCAGTTCCGGCTTGAGCTTGGGCGGTCCGACCATCGCGTACCAGACGCCCGAGAGCAGGCCGGGGAGGGCGACTTCGGCGCTGGTCGGCACATCCGGCATCGCCGCGTTGCGCGCCTTGTCCAACACCGTCAGGACCTTGAGCTTGCCGTCGAGATAAAGCGCGAACGCACCCGATATGTTGCCGAAGAAGACATCGACGCGCTCCCCCAGCATGTCGTTGTAGACCAGGGTCTCGCCGCGATACGGCACATGCACCATGCTGGTGCCGGTCATGTTCATGAACATGTTGGCGGTCAGGTGGGGAGTGTTGCCGGCCCCTTGGCTGCCATAGACGAGCTTGCCGGGATTTGCCTTCGCGTACGCAATCAGCTCGCTCAGCGAATTCACCGGCAGCCCTTTGCGCACGATCACGAGATTGGGCACCGATCCGAAATTTGTGATCGGCACGAATTCTTCCGGCTTGTAGGACAACTCCTTATAGAGGCTCTGGTTGGTGGCGAGCGGCGGCGTTGCCGAGACCATCAGCGTATAGCCATCGGGCTCCGCCTGCGCCGCCAGCGCAGCACCGATGTTGCCGCTGCCGCCGCTGCGGTTCTCTATGATGACGGGCTGGCCCCACTTCGCCTGCAACTTGTCGCCGACGATGCGGGCAAGCACGTCGTTGGTGCCGCCGCTGGGATACGGAACGAGAAATTTTACCGGTCTCGTTGG
>JAFAHL010000455.1 GCA_019237215.1 Hyphomicrobiales bacterium
GCTCGACAAGAAGATCCGCGCCGTTGCCACCACCGGCAAGGAGCGCTCGCCGTTCTTTACCGACGTGCCGACCGTCGCGGAGGCGGGCGTTCCCGGCTACGAGGTGGTTTCGTGGAACGGCGTGTTCGCTCCGCACGGCACGCCGGCGGACATCATTGCGCGCTTGAACAAGGCGATTCACGAAATCGTGGCGACGCCGGAGGTGAAGGAGCGTTACGCCGAGCTTGGGATCGAAGCCAAGGCCAGCACGCCCGAGGAGTTGAAAGCCCGCCTCGCCGGCGACATCGGCAAGTGGGCGGCGGTGATCGAACGCGCCGGCATTCCCAGGCAGTAGCGACGCGCTGACGGCTCGACACGTTGGGGTTGCAGAGTTCCCTGTAAATAACAGGCCGGAAACAGGCGAGACGAACCAGCGATCGTTTCCTACAACCGCCGGTTGGTTCTCAAGACTGAACCGGTTGTCGTCCCGGCCGACCCTCGCGGCAGCGAGGGGAGAGCCGGGACCCATAACCAAAGGCCCCGTGGTTATGGGTCCCCGCTTTCGCGGGGACGACCGGACGCTGAGTAGTCCTATCTCACGATTTCAAACAGCCTGCGCCTTGGCGTTTTACCGCGACGCATTGCAAGCTTTAGCATAGTTACTTTACGTAGTCAAGAGTGTAGTTGATATGTAGTCATAAGGGCATGCGCAATTGCGCCCAAATGTACGAGGGAGGCAGGAAACTTGCGTGTCCCAAAAGCGCACTTTTGTGACGTGCATCACAGTCGCAGGCGCGCGCCGTCGCTACTTTGTCACGAGGAGGGTGGCCATAGATGGAGGCTATCATGGCCCATCTTGTCGATAAGAAATTGATCGAGCGCGCCAACACCGTGCTGTTGATGAGCATTCTGGGGAGCGGGCTTGCGGTCTGCGTGTTCGGCGCGCTGTCCTACGACATCGCCCACTGGTTCAACGCGTGGTGACACGCGCACCCTGACGCTGCGAAAGCACCAAGCCATCGGCGGGCGCGGCCCCGCTGGAGACCACGCGTAGGAATTTTAGACCGCATTCACCAGATAATGTACTGGGTTTCGGCGTGACTGGAATGCCGGAGCCATCGACACCTCGCACCTGGGCTTCCGGCCAATCCAGAAGATGGCTACCATCCACGCCAGTTCGGGGTTCATCCAGGGAATCCCGGTCTACATGGGCTTCGTGCACTCGAAGGAAGCCGGCTGCCGCGCAGCAACTGGCGTGGCAAGCGCTGGAGAATCTACGTCAACAGCAGGCATCAGCACTGGCGTATTTCGACTGCTTTTGGCTATTCGCCGTCGTAATGTTTGCGCTGACGCTTGTCGTTTTGTTGATGAAACGTTCGGTGGCGGAGAAGGGCGCGCGCATCGGCGGCGAGTGAACGGACTCCCGCCCACATTCGCGAGTTTGTTTGCTCTTTGAAGTCGGATGACGAGTGGAACTCGGACAATGGCTGGCGCGGGTCTAACGTAGTGGTTTACGTGCGGCTTCGAGGCCAAACCTATGAAGGCACATAGGGCGGCAGAATCGCGGACGAGTGCCGCCGCCTTGAACAGCGGCAAATAACTCTCAGAACATGGTGCCGGCCAACTTTGTCGCGTTCAATAGTGAGGTTCTCAAGTCATGACCAAAAGTACGATCTCGGAGAGCACGCCGACGATAGTGCTGCACGATCAGGTCGTGCCCGACGCGCCGCTGGCGGAAAGACCGCTCATCCCCGAACCGCGCGTAGCGAGCAAGGGCAAGGGCCGGAACCTGCGCGCGGGGCTCCCCTTCGACCGCGTGGCGCTGCTGCTGCAGGGAGGCGGCGCGCTCGGGGCCTATCAAGCGGGCGTCTATGAGGCGTTGGCCGAGACCGGGCTTCATCCCGACTGGGTCCTCGGCATCTCGATCGGCGCCATCAACGCCGCGATCGTCGCCGGCAATGCGCCCGAGAGACGTGTCGACAAGCTGCGCGGGTTCTGGGAGGAAATCAGCGCCACTGCCATGGGCTTCCAGGCCGACGTCGTCTGCCTCTTTGAACGAGGTGAGGCTGCGCGCGCGTGCGCCAATCAGGTGAGCGCCGCCATGGTTGTGTGCGCCGGGGTGCCCGGCTTCTTCAGACCGCGCATTCCCAATCCGTGGTTTCATCCGCCCGGCACCCTCGAGGCGACGAGTTACTTTGACACGCAGCCGCTCAAAGCCACGCTCGAGCGCTTCGTGGACTTCGACCGCGTGAACGCTGACAAGAAGGACATGCGTCTCAGCCTCGGCGCCGTCAATGTGCGCAGCGGCAACCTCGTCTATTTCGACACCGGGACGCAGGTGATCGGACCCGAGCATGTGATGGCGAGCGGTGCCCTGCCGCCCGGCCTCCCTGCCGTCGAGATCGAGGGCGAACGTTATTGGGACGGCGGCCTCGTCTCGAACACACCGTTCCAGTGGCTTGTGACGAACACGCGCGTCACGCAGGAGCGGCTGGCGGACGCGCTCGTGTTCCAGGTCGATCTCTGGAGCGCGCGCGGCGACTTCCCGCGCAGCATGGCGGAAGTCACGACTCGACAGAAGGAGATCCAATACTCGAGCCGCACGCGCGCCTTCACCAATTTCGTAAAGAGGCTGCACAAGGTGGAAAACTCCGTCGCCGCGCTCCTGGAACAGCTGCCGGAGGAGTTCAAGCGAAGCGAGGAAGCCAAGTTTCTGGCCTCGATCGCGAAACGCCACGCTTACAACCTCGTGCACCTCATCTATCGCCCGAAAGGCTACGAAGGTGACTCCAAGGACTATGAGTTCTCCCGGCTGTCCATCGCGGAGCATTGGCGTTCGGGCTACTACGACACCATGCGCACGCTGCGCCATCCTGAGGTGCTCAAGCGCGCCGGCAACGGCCAGGAGTTCACGATCTTCGACTTTGCCAGCGACGGCGATTGAGCGGCGCGGAAGCGCTCTCGGGCCCGGCGCGCGCCTTCTTCTATGCGGGTGCAAGATCGCTCATGTCTCGCAGTGGGATGTGGAGGACGAAAAATGGGTTGAATGTAGCTCTGGTTTCGGATCAATCCGGTTTTAGAAGCCGCGTGGCCCTGCCCGCGCTCCCGCGCGATCAGCCATTGTGCGCCATCAGCGCCGCGTTCTTGTCGAGCCGGCGCAGGATGTCGTCGCGGCTCAAATCGGGCACTTCGAGCAGCACCCGCGCGATGCCGGCCTCGCGATAGGGCGCCAGCGCGGCGCGATCGGCGGGCGCATTGAACACCGTGATCGAGAGCGTGGCGGGATCGCGCGCGGCCGCGAGCGCGGCTTCGCGCAGCCGCGCCACCGCGCGCTTGGGCTCCCAGCCGGCGCGCGGGCGCGGAAACCAGCCGTCGCAGAACTCGACCACCCGGCGCACGGTGTAGTCGCTCTCCCCGCCGAGCAGGATGGGCGGATGCGGCTTCTGCTTGGGCTTGGGATAAAGCCAGACCCGATCGAAATTGACGAAGCGGCCGTGGAACTGCGCCTCTTCCTGCGTCCATAATGCCTTCATCGCTAGCACGCGTTCGCGCAGCAACTGGAAACGGGTCTCGTAGCGGGCGCCGTGGTTTTCCATCTCCTCGACGTTCCAGCCGCCGCCGATCGCGAAAATGAAACGCCCGCCCGAGAGCTGGTCGAGGCTCGCCACCGCCTTGGCGGTGATGATCGGATCACGCTGCGGAATGAGGGCGATGCCGGTGCCGAGCTTGAGCGTGCGCGTGGCCGCCGCGGCAAACGACAGCGCGACGAACGGATCGTGGGTGTGCAAGTAGCGCTTGGGCAGCTCGCCGCCGCCGGGATAGGGCGAGCGCCGACTGACCGGAATATGCGTGTGCTCGCACACGAACAGCGAGTCGAAGCCGCGCTCTTCGAGCGCGCGCGCCAATTCGTCGATGGCGATGCCGTAATCGGTCGGAAAATAGAAGGCGCCAACCAGCATTCCCCACCCATTCAACGCGTCATGCCCGCGCCGCCGCCTCGATGCAATCCCAGGCGGATGCCAAACGTATAGCATGCATCCTCCTCCGGAGTCGTGCCGGACACCGCGGCGTCCGTACGATATCCGTTCGTGCCCGCGAAAGCGGGGACCCAGGCGCTGGATTCCCGCTTGCGCGGGAATGATCATCGTTAAAAGGGATCCGCGCTAGCTCGCCGCGTCCGTCGACAAGTCGCCCCAACTTGTGGTTCGTTCGATGCGCACGGCGATGACGGGGTATTTTGCGATCTCCATCGCGCCGAGCTGCGGGTAACGGGAGCGCAGCAGCGCCTGCGCGTCCCGGTGTTCTCTTCCTTCGCGGAGAATTTCGGCGTGCCCGCGCAGCATCACCCAGCCGAGCCGCGCCCAATCCTCGTCGTAGCGGTCGACGACGACGGCGACCGCGGGATTTTCGGCAATGTTGCGCAGACGCTTGAGTGCCACGCCGGCACGTCGTTTCGGCTTTTCG
>JAFAHL010000475.1 GCA_019237215.1 Hyphomicrobiales bacterium
GCTCGGTCATTGGCATCTGCGCGATTTCGTGGCGGCCGTTGCGACGGCTCATAAGATCGTCGCCGCCAAGAACCAACGGGCCGAGACCGATGAGTTCCTGCGGGCCGCGGTCGACGGCGCGATCAAGGTCTTGAGCTGAAGCTATTCCTCAATCCGGCGTCTCCACCGACATCACGGCATTGTGATGGACAGGGCGCGCTGCAATTTCGGGCAAAGCGATTTGAAGGCAAAGGCATCCGGGCGAGCCGGGGAATAAATCTCGCTCATCCGCGATCTGGTGCCTTGGGGGCGCCCTCGGCTTTCAAGGGAGATTGGCGATGACTTCTGACCACCACGACGAGCGCGGCGTCAGCCGGCGCAAAGTTCTCGAATGCATGACCTGGGCCGGCACCGGCGTCCTGTGGACCGTCGCCGGCGGCGTCCCGAGCTCGATGGGCATTATCGGCGAGGCGGCGGCTGTCGAAACGAGCGGGCTGACCTTCCTGCAAATCAGCGACAGCCATGTCGGGTTCGACAAGCCCGCCAATCCCAACGCCCTCGGCACGCTCGAGGAAGCAGTCGGCAAGATCAAGGCGCTTCGCGTGAAGCCATCCTTCGCCATTCATACCGGCGATATCACCCATCTCTCCAAACCGTCCGAGTTCGACGATGCCGACCGCATCATCTCGCAGGCCCGGCTTGACGTGCATTACGTTCCTGGCGAACACGACGTCCTCGACGAAGGCGTGAAGCTCTACCGCGACCGCTATGGTCGCGGCACCAAAGGCGCGGGCTGGTATAGCTTCGACGCCAAGGGCGTGCATTTCATCGGCCTCGTCAACGTTGTCGACCTCAAGGCCGGAGGCCTAGGTAATCTCGGGAACGAGCAGCTCGAATGGCTGGAGAGCGACCTCAAGGGCCGGCCGGCATCGACCCCTATCGTCGTCTTCGCGCACATTCCGTTGTGGTCGGTCTATCCCGCCTGGGGGTGGGGCACGGAAGACTCGGCGCGCGCGCTCGACTACCTCAAGCGCTTCGGCTCGGTGACGGTGCTCAACGGCCACATCCACCAAATCATGCAGAAGGTCGAGGGCAACGTCACCTTTCACACCGCCATGTCGACGGCCTTCCCGCAGCCGGCGCCGGGTGCGGCACCCTCGCCGGGACCGATGAAAGTCGCCGACGACAAGCTGCGCTCGCTTCTCGGCGTTACCGACGTCACCTTCAAGCGTGGACAGCAGCGGCTCGCAATCGTCGACCAGCCGCTGCAGGGCTGAGGCGGGAAAATTCCGCCGGGAGACCAACAATGGCACGCAAGCCCTGCGTCGCGATCGCGCTTGCGGCAGCCGTTCTTGCAGCGGCAGCCGCTTTACCCGCCAGGTCGGCGCAAGCAGCCGACACCGAGGTGCTCATCGACCAGTTCACCTTCACGCCGCAACGCTTCACCGTGAAGGCAGGCACGACCGTGACCTGGACCAATGAGGACGACGTCCCGCATACCATCGCCTCGAGCAGCAAGCTCTTCAAGTCGAAGGCACTCGATACGGGGGACAAATTCTCGTTCACGTTCACGACGCCCGGCACCTATGAGTATTTCTGCTCTTTGCATCCCCACATGACGGGCGCCGTCGTGGTCGAAGCAGCGAGCGGAAGCAACGCGGCGCGGTAGCGCCTCAGATCACCTCCTCGGTCTTGTCGTCGGTCTCGCCGTAACGGCGCAGCGTGGCCGGCTTGGTGCCGGCGTAAAGCTTCGCCAGGCCGGGCGCGATCTTGGCGTTCTCGCGCTCGAACAGGCTGTTGCCAGCGAGGTCGCTCTCCACCAGGAACGGCCCGAACCTGTCGACGTCGAGCACCCAGACCGCCTGCGCCAGCCCCAATTCCTCGAGCCAGTAGACGCCGGCGACGCGCTTGATGCCGCGGCCGAGCAGCGCGCCGGTGCCGTATCCGACCGTGGTGAGATAGATCGCCTGGTTGGGCACGAACGACTTGCGATAGACCTCGGACGTCATTCCGCCCTTGCCGATAATGACGTTGCAGCCGGAGAGTTCGAACCAGCCGTCGAGCCATTGCGCGAAGCGGAACGAGGCGGTGGCGGTGACGGCGCCGACGGTGTAGCTGCCGTCGGCATTGACGCTCGCCGCCGGCGAGCAGTGGAAGTTGGCAAGCCCGAGCGCATCGCGCGCGGCCGGCATGCCGGCGCCGTCCTCGATGGCACGCTTGTAGGCACCCTCGCGCGCGGTGAAGATGCGGCCGCTGAGATAGGCGACCGTGCCGATTTGAAGCTTGCGCAGATCGTCGGTCGCCGCCGGCAGGGCGAGGTGAATGGTCTCGAGCATGCCCTACTCCGCCGCCTCGGCCGCGGAGCGTTCCCATTCCACCGTTTCGCGCCGCATATAGTCGGTGAACCACATGGGGTCGGTGCGGAATTGGGCCCGGCCGTCGGCCAAAATGCGCGCGCAGGCGCGGCGCGACGACAGGCAGAACATATGCACCGACATCGGCATGCCGCCGGTATGGCAATAGCCGACCTCGACGTGGCAATCGATCACCATCGAGGAGCCCATGAAGCCCATGGCGCCCATGCCGATGCTGTTGCCGAGCTCCTTGAGCTCGTCTTCGAGCGCCGCGATCCTGGCATCCGGATTGCGCGATCCGACCACGCGCAAACATGACGCCTGCTTGCCCAACACCATGCTGGTGTCCTTCGAGCCGCCGAGTCCGACGCCGACGATCGCCGGCTGGCAGGCGAGCCCGCGCTTGCCGAAGCCGATCAGCGTGTCGAGATAGAACCGCTTGATGCCGTCGATGCCGTCGCCTGGAAACAGCATGCGATAGTCGGAGCCGAACAGGCCGCCTTTGTGCACGGTGGTGAGCTCGATCCAGTCGGCGTCCGGATGAAATGCGTATTCGATCTCCGGCGCGCCGATGCCGACGTTGTTGTTGTGGTCGGTGCGCCAAAGCGGATGCACGCGGTTGGGACGTAGCGGCACCTCGGCGGTGGCGCGCGCGGTGGCGCGCCGCAACGCCGCCTCCAGCGCCACCGGCCCACCTTCGACGCTGGCCTCGTTGCCGATCTTGACATACCAGCGCGGCAGGCCGGTGTCGCCGCACATGGCGCGGCGGTCCTCCTTGGCGGCGTCGTAGTTCTCGAGCATCGCCTTGATGACGAAGGCGGATAGATCGCCCTTCTCGGTGTCGGCGCATTGGCGCAAGCCGGCAAGATAGTCGTCGGGAATCTCGATCGCCGCCTTGGCCATCAGCTCCTCGGCGGTGCGTTGAATGCTCGAGATGGAAATCATGGGTAGGCCTCGCTTACTCGGCCGCGAACTTGTCCGCCAGCAGCGTCTCGCCCGGCTTCACGTGGGTGAAGCGGACCGGTTGCTCGGTGATTTCGAGGCCACCGGCCGTCTGCCGCGCGACCGTGAAGCGCGAACTCGGCAAGTCGCCCGGCTCCGGAAAATCGGAGCGGAAGTGCGCGCCGCGCGAATTCTCGCGCTTGCGGGCCGCGAGCGCAATCACCCGGCTGGCCTCGATGAGCGAGCGCAGGTTGAGCCAATCATGCCAGGTCATATTGAAGGCACGCCCCTCGTCCGCAAGGCCCGTCGCCAGCAGCTCGGCCTCGATGGCGTCGAGCGCCGCGATGCCGCGATCGAGGCCCGCGCCGTCGCGCACGACGCCGACCTCGTCCCACATGGTATCGAGCAGCTTTTCGCGTAGGTTGTTCAAATTGCCGCCCTTGCGCGTGAACGGATTGAGCGCGCGCTCAACTTCCGCGTCCAGCACATGCTCGTCCGGCGCGCGGTGGCCCGGATTGGCGGCGATCCAGCGCGGCATCACGTCGCCGGCGATGCCGCCGAACACGGTCGAGTTGGCGACGCCGTTGCCGCCCAGGCGATTGGCGCCGTGCATGCCGCTCGCGTCCTCGCCGGCAACGAACAGCCCCGGCCAATCGGTCGCGGTGTCCGCGCGGCAGATGACGCCGCCCATGAAGTAATGCGCGGTGGGCACGACCTCGACGAGTCCGCCGGCGAGATCGAAGCCGCAGTCGCGGCAGCGATCCACCATGCCCTTGAACTCCTTTGCCACCTTGGCCGGCCCGAGGTGGCTCATCTTGATGTAGACGCCGCCGTGCGGGCTCGTGCGCCCAGCCTTCATCTCCGCGTAGATGGCGCGGCTGACGACGTCGCGGGTGGCGCGCTCGAGGTTCTCGTCATAGTCGCCCATGAATCGGTGCATCGCGCCGTTGAGGAGATGGCCGCCGGCGCCGCGCAACCCTTCCTCGAGCACGGTGCCGGTCATGCGGGTGTCCGCTCCGGCGAGCAGCCCGGTCGGATGGAACTGCACCATCTCCATGTCCCGCAATGGAAGTCCCGCGCGCAACGCCATTGCCAACCCGTCCATGCTCTTGTCGCCGGATGGGGTGTGGTAGCGGTACATGGTCGGCCCGCCGCCGGTCGCCAGTAGCACCGCCTGCGCGGCGACGAAGCGGAACGCGCCGGTGCGGATATCGATCATGAGCACGCCCGCAAGCGCTGCGTCCTGCGCCGGAACGAGCGCCACGGCGCGATGCTCTTCCAGGCGGCGGATCGGTCGCGCCCACACCTGCTCCATCAGCCGGTTGATGATCTCGATGCCGGTGAGATCGCCCTTGTGCACCGTGCGGTCGAAGGTCTGGCCGGCGAAGGCTTTGCCGTGCAGCGTGCCGTCCGCATTGCGATCGAAGAAGCAGCCGATCTCGTTCTCGAGCTCACGCACGCGCTCGACCGCGGTCGACACCAAGGTCCAGGCGAGCTCCTGATGCGGCAGCCATTTGCCGCCCTCGATGGTGTCCATGAAATGGCGCTCGATCGAGTCGCCGGGGTTGAGCGCCACGTTGTAGCCGCCCTGCACCATGCGCGTGCAGCCGCACTTCCCGAGCAAACCCTTGGTCGCGACGGTGACGTCGAGATCGGGATTGGCCTTGTGCGCATGCAGCGCCGCGAACAGGCCGGCGCCGCCGGAGCCGAGAATCAAAATGTCGGTCTTGAGCCGTTCGAGGGTCATATGATTTTTCAGAACAGGCGCGCCAAGAGGATGAGCGCGATGACGGCCGACAGTCCGGCCGCGATCGTGGCGAGCTCTTTCTGTCCATCGCGCCAAGGAAGATTCTCGATCACCAGCAGCCGCAGCCCTCCCAGCATGTGCACGAGGAGAAGAAAGACGAGACCGCTTTCGGCGAGCTTGACCAACGGCTGATCGCTCCAGCGCAGGAAGCTCTCCAGCGGCGCTTCGCCGTGAATGGCGAGCCCGAGCGTCAGGAAATGCAGCGGCAGGAAGATGGCGAGCGCCAGGCCGGAAAGCCGGTGCACCAGCGCCGCGATCCAAAGCACGCTCTGGCGGTGGCTCAAGCGGCGTATCGTCATGGCAGCACCACCGCGACGATCGCACGCGCGCCGAGGAGAAGCAGCAGCGCTCCGAAAGCGCTCGCGAAGATGCCGGCGCTGCGATCCTTGAGCGGCGACCATTCGGTCAGCACGTTGCGCACGCCGATCGCCGCATGGATGGCCACGGCAACAACGAAGACGCCGTAGAACGACGCCCAGGCAATGCTGCCGCGCGTGCGCGCGAGAATGTCCGCGGCCGTCATTCCTTTGCGGGTCGCATGGAAGATCACGGCGACATGCACCACGACCAGCGGCACCATGAGCGCCGCGGTCGCCCGCTGCCAGACATAGAGACGGACGTTCATATCTCGCCCTTGACGTATGCCCACATGGTGCGGCGCTTGAGGCCCGCGATCGAGGCGGTCGGATTGAGGCGCTGCGGGCATAGCTCCTGGCAGGACTGGTGCGAGTGGCAGGCGTGGCAGCCGCCGGAGGCCGCGACCGCCTGCAAACGCGCCGCGTTTGCGCCGTCGCGAACGTCGTTGACGAGCGTCCACGCGCGATTGAGCGCCGCCGGCCCGAGATAGCCGGAATTCCAGCGCACGGTATCGCAGGCGGCGTAGCATATGCCGCAATTGATGCATTCGATCGCGGCGTCGGCGGCGATGCGCGCGGCGCTGTCCGGCCTGATGCGTTCGATCTCGTCGTTGCGCGTCCGCGAGGGCACGAACGCGCCCTTCGCCCGCTGCCATTTGTCGAAGAAGGGCCGCATGTCGGCGGCCAAGTCCTTGATGACGGGCAAATTCTCGAGCGGCCCGATCTCGAGCCGGCCGTCCTTCACTACACTCGACACGTGCGTGCGGCAGGTCCAGCGCGGGCGTCCGTTCACGGTCATGGCGCAGGAGCCGCACATGCCCACGCGGCAGGCAAAGCGGTACGCCAGCGTCGGGTCGAGATGACGTTGAACGAACGTCACGACGTCGAGCACGGTTTGGTTTTCGCGCCAGGGGACCCTGTAAGTCTCGTATCGCCCCTGTTGCGCGCCGCGCCAGAGCGACACGGTCAACTCGGATCGTGCATCGGACATCGATTCCTTGGTCGCTTCCTTGGTGGTTTCCTTGGTAGCTTCTTGGGTGAGCTCTCGCCGCGATCGAGCACTCAGCCTCATCGCTCAATCCAAGTCTAGCAAGCACGGGGCCTCACCAAAAGCGGCGGCGCTTGGGCGGCGAGCCGAAAATCCTGCCACACCTGCGCAGACATGTTTGAGCCGGCATGAGATCATTGGCACCGCCGGGCACATTCTCTAACATCCACGCAACACCAAGGGGAAATGTGATGAACGTGATCCGCCCACCGCAACCGGTTCTGGACAAGCGCGGCGAGCCGCACGTGCGCCGCTTCGAGGCGCAGCGTTGGCTCCTCGACAACGTCATCCGCGCCAACGGCATCGACTGGGACCAACCGCGCTCGCTCTATCTCAGCGGTCCCTGCGGCAACGAGGCCAACGCCGATTTCGCCGGCATCCGCGAGCGGGTGAAGAAGATGGCGGACATCGGCCCGGCCTTCGAGGCGGTCGCGCGCCGGCGCGAGGCCAAGGCAAAAGCGGCCGAGGAAGCCGATCGCCGGGTGACCGCGCGCGACAATTACTTCATGGCCGCGGTTCAGTGGGGAGCGGCGCAGTGGCCCTACGATCAAAACAACGAAACCAACATCGCCTACAACAACAAGAAGCGCGAATGCTACGCCAAATACGCGGCGCTGGCGGATCATCACGTTGAGGCGGTGTGGGTGCCGTTTCGCGACAAGGCGATCCCGGCCTGGTTTCATCTGCCACCGGGCTACAACGGCGGCCGCATCCCGGCGGTGATCGCCGTCCCGGGCATGGACAGCTTCAAGGAAATCCAGGTCGCGCTCTACGGCGATCGCTTCCTCAACCGCGGCATCGCGGTGCTGGCGATCGACGGACCGGGTCAATACGAGGCACCCCTGATCGGGCTGTATTTCTCCGTGGAGAACTGGATGGCGGCCGGCAAGCCGCTCGTTGACTGGCTGAGCAGCCGCAGCGAGATCGATGCCGAGTGCATCGGCTGCTCCGGCACGAGCTTCGGCACGTTCTTCGGCACCATTCTCACCGCCCACGAGCCGCGCATCCGCGCCTTCGCCGCCATGTCGGTGTGCCACGAGCCCGGCTGCCACACCATCTTTCAGGAGGCGTCGCCCACCTTCAAGAAGCGATTCATGTACATGTCGGGCGTCACCGACGAGGAGGAGTTCGACGAGTTTCGCAAAACCATCACCTGGGAAGGCCACGCGGAGAAAATCCGCGTACCCTATCTCGTCGTCGCCGGCGAGTGCGAGGAGCTGAGCCCGGTCGAGCATTCCGAGCGGCTGATCAGCACGGTCAAAGGCCCGAAGCAGATGGTGGTCTACCAGGAGTCACGCCATTCGGTCGGCAACGTGCCGGCCGCCAATCTCGGACCGTTCCCGCCGATCCTGGTCGCGGACTGGCTGGCCGATCGCCTCGCGGGCAAATCGTTTACGAGCGAGCATTGGTTCGTGCGCGCGAACGGCCAGATCGACAAGACGCCGTTTAAGAGCGCGAACCCATAAGCGTCACCACCTCAACCGACCGCCGTAGCCGACGCTGGCCCCGAACCGCCTAGCGTTTCGGCGCAAGGGAAGCTGCGACTTCTTCCACACGTCGAACGATGGCATCGCGAGCGGCACCGTAGTCCTTGCTGGCGGGCGGCATGTTCCGCCAGTAGATTAGGGTTGCATCGCCCTTGCGGTCGGGCGGCACCTCATCGAAAGCAAACACCGTCGCGGCCGCGCTTGCCTCGTCGGCGGTGAGAGCGTGCGGAACTTCATCCGCGGGAGCAAGCCCGTCCCGCGCCAGCCCTTGGCGGATGCTCGCCGGGATCTCGCTATCGGGATCGACGCCCCGAGCCACAGCGACGAACGGCAGTTGCCGCTCTTTCGCGATGCGATTGAAATGCGCCGCCGCCATCGCCGGCTGCCGCGAACT
>JAFAHL010000460.1 GCA_019237215.1 Hyphomicrobiales bacterium
TCCCGAAGCACATCCACTTCCTGCCCAACACCGCGGGCTGCCAGACTGCGAAGGACGCCGTGCTGACCGCCGAGCTTGCGCGCGAGGCGCTAGAGACCAATTGGATCAAGCTCGAAGTCATCGGCGACCGCGAGTTGCTCTATCCCGACACCGAAGAGCTCGTGCGCGCGACCGAGACGCTGGTTGCGAAAGGCTTCACCGTATTGCCTTACTGCACCGAGGACCCCGTCGTCTGCCGCAAGCTCGCCGACGCTGGCGCTGCGGCGGTGATGCCGCTCGGCTCGCCGATCGGCTCGGGCCTCGGCATCTCTAACCCGCATCTGATCGAATTGATCTGCGCCCGGTCGGCGGTCCCGGTCGTGCTCGATGCCGGCATCGGGACTGCCTCCGACGCCGCGCGGGCGCTGGAACTCGGCTGCGCCGCGGTGCTGCTCAACACCGCGGTCTCGAAGGCGCGCGATCCGGTCATGATGGCCAAGAGCATGCGCGCTGCCGTGGAGGCCGGCCGGTTGGCCCGCTTGGCCGGACGCATACCAAAGCTCGCCCATGCGGAACCGTCGAGCCCACAATTCGGCCTCGTGGGTACGTGATCATCGCAGCGCCGCTTGCGGGCGCGACGAGGGCGCGACCTCGCTATGCGTGTAGCGGGCCCTCGCTATGGCTACAGCTCCTCCCTCATCGAAGGCCGCGCAGGGCAGATTGCGGCTCGCGTTTTGCCCGCCGCAATGGCGATGAATGAATTGCCATGAAGCTTCCCGATCCGGCGCTACTCCTGGTCACTGACCGACATCAGGCCCGGTTGCCCCTCGCCGATATCGTGCGGGCGGCGCTTTCGGCCGGCTGCCGCTGGGTGAGCGTGCGGGAAAAGGACCTATCCGACGAGGATCAAATCGCGCTCGCCTTGACGCTGTTGCCGATCGCGCGGCGGCACGGCGCCTGTCTGACGTTGCATGGCGACGCCGCGTTGGCGAAGGCCTGCGGCAGCAATGGCGTTCACTTGCCGGCGGGTGGCGATCCCGCCGCAAGCCGCACCCTGCTGGGACCGGGCAAGCTCATCGGCGTGTCGGTGCACACCGCCACCGAGGCGCAGGCGCTCGATCCCCGCCTCGTCGACTATGCCATCGCGGGGCCCGCCTTCGAGACTCCGAGCAAGCCGGGCTACGGCCCCGAGATCGGCCATAAGGGGCTTGCCGAAATCGCCGCGGCGGCGCCGGTCCCGGTGCTCGCCATCGGGGGTCTCAACGCCACGAGGGCAGCGGAAGTGCTGGCGGCCGGTCCGGTCGGCATCGCCGTGATGGGGAGCATCATGCGTGCGCTCGATCCGGGCCAGGAGATGAAGGCGCTGCTGGCGATCGTTGCCGGGGCTCACCCGCGCGCGCGATAGGGCGCCACGCCTTGGTCCGGCAACCACACATTTGCGGGCAACTTGCCCGTCTGCCAGAAGACGTCGATCGGTATGCCGCCGCGCGGATACCAATAGCCGCCGATGCGCAGGAATTTCGGCTTGAGCAGGGCGACGAGTTTCTTGCCGATCGCGATGGTGCAATCTTCGTGGAAGGCGCCGACATTACGGAAGCTGCCGAGATAAAGCTTGAACGACTTCGACTCCAGCAGCCATTTTGCCGGCGCATAGTCGATCACGAGGTGCGCGAAATCGGGCTGACCGGTGATCGGACAGAGCGTGGTGAATTCCGGGGCAGTGAAGCGCGCGACATACGCGGTGTCGGGATGGGGATTTGCGACGCGATCGAGCGTCGCCGCCTCAGGGGAGGCGGGGAGGCGACTAGGCTTGCCGAGATGACGAAGCGTTTTAGCCATTGTCCTCATCCTCGGGTCGAACTCGGGTACCCCGAGGGTCATCGCTTATCTGCGGGTTACTGGATGCCCCGCTTCCACGGGGCATGACAAGGGTGTTCTCGATCCTGTAGAAGCCCCGCGAGCGCTGCGATCCTCCGGGGACCCCATGACTGCCATCACCGACATCATCGGCCGCGAGATTCTCGACAGCCGCGGCAATCCAACGGTCGAGGTCGACGTCGTGCTCGAAGACGGGACTAAGGGCCGCGCCGCGGTGCCATCGGGGGCCTCGACCGGGACGCACGAGGCGGTCGAATTGCGTGACGGCGGCAAGCGGTATTTGGGCAAGGGGGTGCGCCGCGCGGTCGATGCCGTCAACGGCGAGATTTTCGATGCGGTCGGCGGCATGGACGCCGAGGCTCAGGCCAAGATCGACGAGACACTCATTGCGCTCGATGGCACGCCAAACAAAGGCCGCCTCGGCGCCAATGCCATCCTCGGGGTTTCGCTCGCGGTCGCCAAGGCGGCGGCAGCCGCCCATCAGGCCCCGCTCTACCGCTATGTCGGGGGGACCGCGGCACGGCTTCTGCCAGTGCCGATGATGAACATCCTCAATGGCGGCGTGCACGCCGACAATGCGATCGACTTTCAGGAATTCATGATCATGCCGGTGGGCGCGGCCTCATTCTCGGAGGCGCTGCGTACGGGGTCGGAGATTTTCCACACCCTGCGCGCTGCGCTCAAACAGGCCGGCCACGATACCAATGTGGGCGACGAGGGCGGCTTCGCCCCCGATCTGGCGTCGGCTGAAGCCGCACTCGACTTCGTCGTGACCGCGATCGAGAAGGCCGGCTTCGCGCCGGGCAAGGACGTCATGCTCGCGCTCGACCCCGCCGCGACCGAGTTTTTCAAGGATAGTGCCTATCGCTACGAGGGCGAAGGCAAGGTTCGCTCGCGGCAAGAGCAGGTGAACTATCTTGCCGACCTCGTGTCGCGCTATCCGATCGTTTCGATCGAGGATGGAATGGCCGAGGACGACTTGGAAGGTTGGAAGATGCTGACCGGCCTGATCGGCGACAAATGCCAGCTCGTCGGCGACGACGTATTCGTGACCAATGTCACGCGCCTCGCCCACGGCATCAAGAATGGCATCGCCAACTCGATTCTGGTCAAGGTCAACCAGATCGGCACGCTCACCGAGGCGCTCGCCGCAGTCGAGATGGCGCATAAGGCCGGCTACACCGTGGTCATGTCGCACCGCTCCGGCGAGACCGAGGATGCGACCATCGCCGACCTCGCGGTCGCGACCAACTGCGGTCAGATCAAAACCGGCTCGCTCGCGCGCTCGGACCGCACGGCAAAATACAATCAGCTCTTGCGCATCGAGGAGGAGTTAGGCGCCCAAGCCAGATATGCCGGACGCGCCGCGTTGAAGGCGTTGCGCTGAGATCAAGCGGACTCCAGGGGGCACCGTACCTCGATGCATTAAAGCCGTCTTAACGCCGGACCGGCAAGGTTGCGCCATGGTGACCCGCAAGCGGTTCCGCACCGTCCTCAATGCGCTCGCGCTTTACACCATCGCCGCGCTGGTGATCGGCTATTTCGGCGTCAATGCCTACTCCGGCAACCGCGGACTGCGCGCGAAGCAGGATCTCGACCAGCAGATCGCCGAACTCAGCGCCGAGCTTGACGCGCTCAAGGCCGAACGCGCCAATTGGGAACGCCGCGTCTCGCTGCTCAAGTCCGAAAGCATCGATCCCGACATGCTCGACGAGCGCGCCCGGGTGCTGCTCAACTACGCCGATCCGCGCGAGCTCACCTTGCGCCTCAAGCAACCCTGACGGCCCCTGGGCCGCCAGTCGGCAGCCGCGCAATTTGCGAAATCGGCTTTTGGCGCTTATTTCCCGCCGCAAAGGAATGCGCCTGCGCTTGTCCCCATCCGCTTCCGCCTCGCGGCGATTTCGGCTATTGGGGAAGTAGCCGCCTCGCCGACGAAGAGCCCCACCCCGAGGAGAAAAATGGCCGTTGCCAGCAATAGACCAGCGGCTCAATCCGCCGCCGTGCGCCGGGCGTCCGCCGAGCCTGCGGCGGAGATGCCTGATTTCAACCAGGAGCAAGAGCTTCACGCCTACCGCCAGATGCTCCTCATTCGCCGGTTCGAGGAGAAGGCGGGACAACTGTACGGCATGGGGCTGATCGGCGGCTTCTGCCACCTCTATATCGGTCAGGAAGCCGTCGTCATCGGCATGCAAATGGCGATCAAGGCCGGCGATGAGGTCATCACCGGATACCGCGACCACGGTCATATGCTGGCGTGCGGCATGAATCCCAAGGGCGTGATGGCAGAGTTGACCGGCCGACGGGGAGGCTATTCCAAGGGCAAGGGCGGCTCGATGCACATGTTTTCGGTCGAGAGGGGCTTTTTCGGAGGACATGGCATCGTCGGCGCCCAGGTCCCGCTCGGAACCGGGCTCGCCTTCGCCAACAAATACCGCGGCAACGACAATGTTTCGCTCACCTATTTGGGCGACGGCGCCACCAACCAGGGGCAGGTCTACGAAAGCTTCAATATGGCGAAGCTGTGGAAGCTGCCGGTGGTCTACGTCATCGAGAACAATCAGTACGGGATGGGAACCTCCGTCGCCCGCGCATCGGCCACGACCAATCTGTCCCAACGCGGGCGTTCCTTCGACATTCCCGGCGAACAGATCGATGGCATGGACGTGCGCGCGGTCAAGGCCGCCGGCGACAGGGCGACGAAATGGTGCCGCGATGGCAACGGGCCCATCATTCTCGAAATGCTGACCTATCGATATCGCGGCCACTCCATGTCGGATCCGGCCAAGTACCGGCCCAAGGAGGAGGTCGACAAGGTCCGCCACGAGCACGATCCGATCGAGCAGGTGCGCAGCCGGCTGTTGAAGAAGGGCTTTGCGAGCGAGGACGCCTTGAAGAAGATCGACGCCGA
>JAFAHL010000373.1 GCA_019237215.1 Hyphomicrobiales bacterium
GCTCGGCGAGGTCCAGGTCGGGGTCGAGCCGGAAGGCATGGGCCTCAGTCCGGATGGCAAGACTCTCGTTGCCACGTCCGAAACGACCAATATGGCGCATTTCATCGACACCGTGACACGCCGGATCGTGGCCAACGTGCTGGTCGACGCGCGCCCCCGTTTCGCGGAGTTCAAGCGCGACGCCTCCGAGGTCTGGGTTTCATCCGAAATCGGTGGCACCGTGAGCGTCATCGACCCCGCGAAGCACGAGGTGAAGAAGAAGATCACCTTCGATATTCCGGGACTGCGCAAGGAAGCCATTCAGGCGGTCGGGATCAGCATCACCCGGGACGGCAAGACAGGATTCGTAGCGCTCGGTCCTGCCAATCGCGTTGCCGTGGTCAATGCTGCCACGCACGAGGTCCAGAAATATCTTCTCGTGGGCCAGCGCGTCTGGCACATGGCGTTCACCCCTGACGAAAAATATCTTCTCACGACCAACGGCGTATCGAACGACGTCTCCATCATCGACGTCGCAAATCTCAAGGTCATCAAGACGATCCAGGTCGGCGAGCTTCCTTGGGGTATCGCCATCTCACAGCAGTGACGGCTTCGGCGTTCGCTTCACGCCGGTCGGAGAAACCACTAGATTCGCGTTTTGCGCCTGGGAGCCGACGAGCGACGGCTCCCGCGTGTCTTTAAGACCGCAGGGCCGGAGCAAGGCACGGCGGCGGATGCCATTCGGGCGACCGATGGGACCGGTCTGACGTCCGTTGGCGGGCGGCCGGAAGAACCGGACGTGGGCATGATGCACGAAATGACGACCGTCGACGCGCCCGCCGTTGCCATCGAAGGCGTCAGCCATTGCTATGGCAGGCGGCAAGCGCTCGACGACGTGACGTTCTCCATTACGCCATCGACGTTCGCCGCCTTGCTCGGCCTCAATGGAGCTGGAAAGAGTACATTGTTCTCGCTGATCACGCGCCTCTACGCCATTCAGCGCGGTCATATCCGGGTTTTCGGCCACGACGTCGGACACGCCTCGAGCGAGGCTCTGCGCATGGTCGGCGTCGTGTTCCAACAGCGTACGCTCGACCTCGATCTCTCCGTGATCCAGAACCTGACCTATCATGCAGCCTTGCACGGCATCGGCAAGCATGCCGGCCGCGCGCGCGCCGATGAGGTGCTCGCGCGGGTCGCGCTGTCGGACCGCGCGAATGACAAGGTACGCAACCTGTCCGGCGGTCAGATGCGGCGCGTCGAAATTGCCCGCGCGCTCTTGCATCGGCCGCGCTTGCTCGTGCTCGACGAGCCGACGGTCGGTCTCGACATCAAATCAAGAGCGGATATCCTGGGCTACGTACGTCGACTGGTCGTCGAGGATGGCGCCTCGGTGCTGTGGGCCACCCATCTCATCGACGAGATCGCGGACGACGACGACGTCATCGTGCTGCACCACGGACGGGTTCTGGCGCATGGGCCTGTTCCACGCGTGCTGGATGCCGCCGGTACGAAAGATATCCGCGCGGCTTTCACGCGGCTGACGCAAGGCGCCGACGCTGCAATCGAGGCCTCATGACCGTCGAACTGGCCAGGTTTCCCAGGGTGACCGGATTTGCGCCGGTCCAGTACGCGATCTGCCTCAAGGGAATCGTTTGGCGTGAAGGTCTGCGCTTCCTGCATCAGCGCGAGCGCTTCGTGGCTGCGCTCGTGCGTCCCCTCGTCTGGCTTTTCATCTTCGCCGCCGGCTTTCGGCAAGTTCTCGGCGTGTCCATCATCCCACCCTACGAGACCTACGTCCTCTACGAAGTCTACATCACGCCGGGACTGATGCTGCTGATCCAGCTGTTCAACGGCATGCAGTCCTCGCTGTCCATGGTCTACGATCGCGAGATGGGTAACATGCGCACGCTGCTGGTGAGCCCGATGCCGCGGTGGTTCCTGCTGTCGTCGAAGCTCGTGGCCGGCATGGCGGTGTCCTTGCCGCAGGTCTATACGTTCCTCGCCATCGCTTGGTTCTGGGAGATCGAGGCTCCGCCGCTTGGATATATCGCCGTCTTGCCGGCCCTCATTCTGTCAGGTCTCATGCTGGGCGCGCTCGGCATGCTGATGTCGTCCGTCAGCAAGCAACTCGAAAATTTCGCCGGCGCCATGAATTTCGTGATCTTCCCGATGTTCTTCGCGTCATCGGCGCTCTATCCGCTGTGGCGCGTAAGGGAAGCAAGTCCTCTGCTCTACTATGTGTGTGAGCTCAATCCATTCACCCATGCGGT
>JAFAHL010000505.1 GCA_019237215.1 Hyphomicrobiales bacterium
CGCGCCGGTCAGCGGCTGAATGACGCCGACCTTGATGCTCTCTTGCGCGGCTGCCGTTGTCACGCCGGCGGCAAGGACGATTGCCGCGAGTGTCGTCTTGCTTGCGTATTGCCTCATGTTTGTCCCTCCGTTGTGCGAGCGGCGCTAACCGATCTCGTCGCTACTGGATCTGTTCGGGAGGTAAGCAGCACATCGCAAGCGAGCGATGAGCCTCTTGGTACGCGTGCCGGCCCGGACGGGGCGTCAGTGGCTCCCGTGTTGGAATGATAACATGAGGAGCGAATGACGGGGCAAGCCGAAATTGCCGCATGTTGCGCGGCAAATTGCATGGTTTTACGGCAGCCGGAAGCCGCGCCGTGAGGTTGGTCTTTCGCGCCGTCATCACGTATCGGGCGATCCTATTCACTTCGCCTTGAGCCGGGGGATGATCTCGCGCGCGATGGTCTCGATCTGCTCCGTCTCGTATTTGTAGGGAACGAAGATGATCTTCTGCGTGCCGACCGCGAGGTGCGCCTTGAGCTGCTCGACGCAGTCATCGACCGTTCCCATGACGGCGCTATCCTTGGTCGATTCGCTCCAAGCGGCAAAATCCCATTCCTTGCTCAGCCATTCCATCATCCCGCTCTCGACGGCTTGGCGGGACTTGCCGACGAAGATCGGCAACTGCGAGGCGTTGAGGAGCCTGTCGGGGTCCTTTCCGCCTTCCTTGGCGAAGCCGCGGATCTTGTTCCACGACTTGGCGAAGCTTTCGGGCCGATAGAAATAGGTCAGCCAGCCGTCGCCGCTGACGGCTGCGCGCTTGAGCACGCGATCGACATATCCGCCGATCAAGATCGGTGGATATGGTTTCTGCACCGGCTTGGGATACATCACGCCGGCCGGGATGTCGTAGCGCGAGAACTTGCCGCTGACCGTGTGCTCGGTCCAGAAGCGTTTGAGAATGTCGAGGTTCTCGTCCATGATCTTGCCGCGCTGCTCGAACGGCACGCCGATCGCGTTGAATTCGCGCCGGTACCAGCCCGATGCCATTCCCATCAGCAGCCGGCCGTCGGACAACAGATCCATGCACGCCAGCTGCTTGGCGAGGATCACCGGATTGCGCATCGGCAGCACGAGAATGCCGGTGCCGAGCCTGATCTTGTTGGTGCGGGCGGCGATTGCGGTGAGAAGCGTCAACGACTCGATGATCGGAAAGTTCGGCTCGACGCCGAGCAGGATGTGATCCCACACCCAAAGCGAGTCGAAGCCGAGATGCTCCATTCTGACCCCGTACTCGACCAGCGCCTTGACGTCCGGCATCCGCGGATAGGCGGTGAAATTTGGCACCGCGATGCCGAATGTCCGATCCAAACCAGCCATCACGAACTCCTCTGCTGTCGAACGCCGACTTCAAATCCACCACACTAGCCGGTGTAGAGCCGGTCGGGATCGAGCTCGTGCAAGAGCGCGAGCTCCTGATCGGTCGGCGGCTCGGTCACCCCGAGATGCGGAGCGAAAGCCAAGCCAAATCCGGTATTGTCCTGAAGCTCTTCCCGCGTGACGCCCGGATTGAGCGACATCACCTGCATGCGCCGCTTGTCGGCGTCGAATCCGAACACCGCCAGATCGGTGACCACGCGGAAGGTGCCGCCGGCGAGCAGGCCGCTTGCGCGCCGCGTGTCGCCGCCGCGCAAGTAGCCGGGGCTGGTGACGAAATCCACGTGCTCGACGAAGCGGCGCTTCTCGTGCTTCATCGCCACGATCATGTGCGCGAGACTGGCAATGTCGTTGCCGCCGCCCGTCCCCGGCAGCCGGGTTTTCGGCCGCGCCGGATCGCCGATGAAGGAGCTGTTCAAATTGCCGTACTGGTCGACCTGCGCCCCGCCCATGAATCCGACATCGACGTAACCGCGCTGCAGCAGCAGCAGCACTTCGGCGCTGCCGAGCACCATGTTGGCGCGCTTGGTGCAGCGCTGGTCGTTGGTCGAGGGCGGCAGCTTGCCCGGCTCGATGAAGGCGCCGATCACGCCGCCTTCGAACAGAATCGTCAGTCCCGGGCAACGCAGCCGCTGCGCCAGCGTGGCGGCCAAGAGCGGGATGCCGACGCCCGCGAACACCACCTGGCCGTCGCTGAGCTGGCGAGCGCTCAGGATGGTGAGCAGCTCGGCTGCGCTGTAGCCGTGCTTTTTAAGCATCGTAGATGCTCTCCCCGGCGCGCGCCGCCTCGAGCAATTCGTCGATCCCGATCAAGGCCAGAAATTCGCTCCACGATTTCGGTCCGTGGACGAAGCGCTCGAGGTATTGCTGCATCCCTTTGACGGGATCGCCGTTCACCAGCCCCACGTAATACTCCATGTGGCGCAACATCGGCTCATAAACGCCGTAGCATTCGTGCGGAGCACATCCGAACGGCAACTCGACCACGGCGTCGACCGCGAAAAAAGGAATCTTGGTCCGGTCCGGAGCACGCCGGATCTGATCGTTGGAGACGATGCGCTCCGTTGTCAAAATGACTTTGTTGGCGGCCATCGCCAGATCGATGTCCATGAACTGCAGTCCGTCGATCTGCGCGTTGCCGTAGGCATCGCAGCGCTGGACGTGGATCAGGGCGACGTCCGGGTTGAGCGCAGGGACCAGCAGAAGCTTCTCGCCGGTGAACGGGCAATCGAACTCGATCGCCTCGGGGCGCTGCTTGCGCACGTCCGACCCGAGCATCGATCGGATCGGCATGAAGGGAACACCCATGGCGCCGGCGCGAAATCGCATTCCCATCGCCATGTGACTCCACTCGTCGAAGCGCACTTTTCCGCTCTCGACGTGATGACGCATCACCTTCGAGACGCCCCACAGAATTCCCTGGCTGAACCAGCTCGTCACCATGTGATCGCACGCGCCTGACGCATACAGCAGGTCGCCGTCGCTGGAGACGATGCTGCGCGAACACGTGAGCCCTTTTCGACCCGCGCGGATGAGCGCCCAAATCATGCCCATGGGCGTGCGCGACATCGTGCTGCCACCGATCCCGACCGAATCGCCATCGCGCACGAACGAGGTCGCCTCTTCGAGCGAGACGACCTTGTGGCGCAAACTTCGATCGCGGCGCAGTAATTCTTCGCGCAGCTCCAAGTACGTGGGAGCGATCTTGCCGGTCGCTTTGCGCTCGTTCGCTGCCATGCCGGTTCAAGAAGCGCGCCGGGCGCCGACCTCCGCGTTGAAATCCTCGATCAGGCGATCCCACATCGGTATGCCGTCCACGAGATCGCGCCAGAACCGTTGGTCCCTTCGGCGATCGAAATCGTCGATCGCCACGCCCTGCTGTTCCACCCAGGTGTAATATCCGAGATTGAAAATACGCTTGCGATCGAAATGCGTGAGCTCGAGGACATGATCGTCCACGATGCCCTCCAGGTGGCGGCTGAAGATCTCGCCGGCGTTGACCTCGTCGAAGCCATCCCCATAGCGGCGCGCCAGAAAGCTCCGTCGCTCGCTGGCGTAGAGCAGCGCGCTGTCGGTCGCGACCGTCATGACCACGTCGTCGGCGCCAAAATCAAGATGTTTGGCGACCTTTATGGCGGCGACGATATTGGCAAGCCCCGAGATGCCGATGTCGTCGAAGGTTCTCACCACATCCGGGTCGATCTTTCGCCGTCCCGCCAAATAGCTGCGCCCGACATTGCCCCCAAACAAGAGATTGAGCGAATCCGTGGTCAGATCGGACACGCCGACGACCAGGTCGGTGTTCATGACGTTGTGGATGAGGGGGATGTGCTTGTCGCCGATGCCCTGGATATTGTGCTCGCCATATCCGTTGCAAAGCATGGTCGGACACTCGATCGCCTCGACCGCGGCGATCTTCGTGCCGTGCCGCAATTTCAGGTAGTCACCAGCCGCGATGGTTCCGGCCGAGCCGGTCGCCGAGACGAAAGCCGCCAGCCGACAGTCCGTTTTGGCGCGTTTGAGGTGCGCGAACACGCGGTCGAACGCGGCGCCGGTGCAATGATAGTGGATCAAGTAGTTGGCGAATTCGGAGAACTGGTTGAGAACGATGTTGTGCGCGTCGCGCGCGAGCTCGTCACACTTGTCGTAGATTTCCTTGACGTTGCTTTCCGTTCCCGGCGTGCGAATGATATCGCCGGGATCGCAGACCCATTCCTGCAACCAGTCGAAGCGCTCCCGGCTCATGCCGGCGGGCAGCACGGCCACGCCGCGGCAACCCAGAATGCGCGATATGGCAACGCCGCCGCGGCAATAATTTCCGGTCGACGGCCACACCGCTCGATCATGCGTCGGCTCGAACTGGCCGGTCACCAAGCGCGGCACCAGACACGCATAGGCGGCGAGCAGCTTGTGCGCGCCGATCAACGGAAAACGCCGTCCCAGGAGAACCACGACCGGCGCCTTCACGCCGGTCAGCGTCTCGGGCAAGACCACATGCCCGGGCACAGGCACTCGATCGCGGCGATCAACGTCGTTGAACCAGTGAACGCGCCAGAGGTTTTTCGCATCGGGCTCGTCCGGGCCGACCGATTTGAGGCTGCTTGCGATCGCGGCCGGGATGCGCGCCGGATCGGCCAGCTCGCTCCAGCTGGGCAAGGTCACCTGCGCCGCCCGCAAGCCTTCGACCGCCCTTCGGCGGCGATCGCCGTCAAGGATTTCCGGCCGGATGAGGAATGGTTCCGTCATGGGGCCGATGCGGCTCCTCTCGATCGATTGCAGCCGCTCGGCAAACCGCGTCGTGGGACTTCGGCAGACAATCCGCCGTATCATAAATTGGTATCAATGTTGGAACAATAGAATTTGGCGCTAGCGTCCGGATTCCAAAGTTCGCATCATTGTGCCGCAGCCCCATTTGCGAACTTCGGGTTCGCGGCGCTAGGAGCCAGGATTGCGCTCAACGATCGGCTCCGACGGCGAGGCGCCGGGAGCCGCGCATCGCGCCGAAGGAGGCGAGGTAACGCTCCCGCGGGACGGTGCGGTAAAGCGTATCGCGCTGGCGGGGGACGCGGCCGAGCGCGCGAATGAGGCTCTCCATTTCGGCTGGCGCCATCTCCTGTCCGTGACTCGCACCGGCCGAACGGGTGATGGTCTCGTCCATCAACGTGCCGCCGAGATCGTTGGCGCCGCTGCGCAGACATATTTTCACGCCCTCGCGGCCCATCTTCACCCAGGAGGTCTGGATGTTGGTGATCAGCGGATGCAGCGCGAGGCGGGCGATCGCGTGCATCAGCACGGCCTCCCGGAAGGTCGGGCCACGCCGGCAGCGGCCCTTGAGATAAATCGGGGCTTCCATATGCACGAACGGCAGCGGCACGAACTCGGTGAAGCCGCCCGTCTCTTGCTGCAGCTGGCGGATGCGCAGAAGGTGCCGCGCCCAATGCTCGTAGCGGTCGACATGGCCGAACATGATGGTCGCGGTGCTGCGCAATCCGCTGCGATGTGCCGCGCGCATCACCTCGAGCCATCGGTGGGTGCGGATCTTGTCGGGGCAGAGCACGGCGCGCACCTCATCGTCGAGGATTTCCGCCGCCGTGCCCGGCAGCGTGCCGAGCCCGGTCGCCTGCAGCGAACGGAGGAAATTCTCGACCGGGACGCGGAGCGTCGCGGCGCCTTGATGCACTTCGAGCGGTGAAAACGCGTGGATGTGGATGGCTGGTTCCGCGCTTTTCACGGCCCGGCAAATGTCGAGATATTTGGCACCGGTGTAGCTCGGATGGATGCCGCCCTGCATGCAGACTTCGGTGGCGCCACGCGCCCACGCCTCGCGCACGCGCCGTTCGATCTCGCCGAGCGGGATATCGTACGGCCGACCGCGCAGTGTCTCGCTCATCTTGCCTTTGGAGAAGGCGCAGAAGCCACATTTGAAATAACAGATGTTGGTGTAGTTGATATTGCGGGTGACGACGTAGGAAACGACGTCACCATTGGTGATCTGCCGCAACTCGTCGGCCGCCGCGCACACCGCCGCGAACTCGTCGCCGCGGCAACGAAACAGCCGCACGATGTCGGCTTCCCCGAGCGTGTTGCCGGCCCTTGCCCTTGCCAAAATGGCCGGGAGTTCGCCGGCAATCCCGCGACGCACGCTGCGAGCGGGACGCTCGGGAAGCGCGGCCCGCGCTCCGGGCGACCATTCGTCGGTGCGCGGCCACCCATCGGCGTCGATGCGACGCAGCAGCGAGGTCTGCAGCGCCGGGTCGATCCATGTGTCCGCCCGGCGGGCGAAAGTCGGGTAGATCGCCAGTCGTTCGACCAATTGCTTGCCGGCCGCGTTCGTGGCGCGCTCGAGCGTATCCAGGTGCGGCCACGGCGCCTCCGGATTGACGTGATCCGGCGTGACCGGCGACACGCCGCCCCAGTCGTTGATGCCCGCGTCGATCAAGCGCGGCAGCGCATCCGGATTGAGATTCGGCGGCGCCTGGATATTCATCGACGGTGCAAACAACAACCGCGCGATCGCGATCGTCCACAAGTGGTCCTCGAGCGATGGCGCGGGCGAATACGCCATGCGGGTCGCGGCCTTCGGCCGAAAATTCTGAATGATGATTTCCTGTATGTGCCCGTAAGCGTCGTTGAGCGCGCGCAGCGCAAGCAGCGAGTCGATCCGCTCCTCGCGGGTTTCCCCGATGCCGATCAGAATGCCGGAGGTGAACGGCACGCGCTGTTCGCCGGCCGCCCGAATGCTCGCGAGCCGCGCCCGCGGATGCTTATCGGGCGAGCCATGGTGGGGACCGCCGCGCTCGCACAGCCGCTCCGATAGAGACTCGAGCATCAGCCCCTGGGAGAGCGAGACGGCGCGCAACGCAGCCACATCGGACGGCGTCAAATGACCCGGATTGAGATGCGCAAACAATCCGGTTTGGTCGTAGACCGCGCGCGCGGCCTGCGCCAGATACGACAAGGTCGTGCCATGTCCGAGCCGGGCAAGCTCATCGGCAGCGGCTCGGTAGCGCAACTCCGGTTGGTCGCCGAGCGTGAACAATGCCTCCTTGCAGCCCGCGGCATGACCTGCCCGCGCGATGGCCAGCGCTTCGTCGAGGGAGAGATACGCCCGCTCGTTCTCACGCGGCGGCTGGGCAAACGTGCAGTAATGGCAAACGTCACGGCAAAGCTTCGTCAGCGGAATAAAAACCTTGCGTGAATACGAGACGATGGAACCGTGCGCGCCATCGCGCCGGCAGGCGGCCACGTGCAGCAGCGAAGCAAGGTCGCAGTCCACAAGCTCCAACGCTTCCTCGCGCGTGAGATTGCGGCCGTAAACGAGATCATCGGACAACATCGTGGACTGCTTCGCTCAAGCTTTCAAGGAACCGGCACGATGGATCGTCATTCCAGGAATCGGGTTGCAACCGCGTGGCGATTCGTATGCCAGCATTTGCTTTTTCATGCGGGATCACGTCGCTGCAACGTTGGTATTCCAGTGATGCGAATTCCGGCGCCATTCACCTTGAAGCGACGATTGATGCCGATGAGGACCGAGGTCAATGCCTCGGCGGCGATGGAATTGGCGAGCGGTCCGCCGTCGATACCCCGCGTGCCCGCCGCATTCGCCAAGTCGATCACGATCGCGCGCGCGTCTTTGTCGTCTCCAAACACGAGCACGTCGCAATCG
>JAFAHL010000535.1 GCA_019237215.1 Hyphomicrobiales bacterium
CAGGAGGCCCGCGCGCGGATCGCCGGGGTCTTCGAATTTGAGCGCATCGCCGAGCTTGTAGAAGCCCTCGTCATCGAAGGCCTGCGCGGTGAGGTCATGCTGGCGCCAATAGCCCGGCATGATGTTGGGCCCGCGCACCCGCGCCTCGAGCTTGCCCCCGCTCGGAACGAGCTTGAGCTCGACCCCCGGCACCGGCACGCCCATGTTGGTCGAATCCCTGCTCTGCCACATCCGCGCGATCGCCATGGGGGCGCTTTCGGTCGAGCCGAGCCCTGTCAGAAACATGATGCGCTCCCCGCAGGTCGCGAACGCCAGCTCCTGCATTTCGTCGAACACCGACTGCGACAGCGCCGCGCCCGCGAACCACAGCACTTTGAGCCGGCTGAAGAACGTTTCTCGCAGCCGCGCATCCGCGCGGAAATAGGGCAGCAGCACCTCGTAACCCTTGGGCACCGTGAAGTACCAGTTGGTCGCGATCTCGCGCAGGTTCTTCACCGTGGTTTCGATCGCGCCCGGCGTGGGCTTGCCTTCGTCGATGTAAAGGGTGCCGCCGTTGTAGAGCACGAAGCCGAAATTGTGGTTGCCGCCGGCGGTGTGGTGCCAGGGCGACCAGTCCACGATCACCGGCGGCTCGTCGGCGAAGAAGGCGAGCTGCGAAAGGATCATGGCCTGGTTGGAGCACCACATGCGCTGCGTGTTGATCACCGCCTTCGGCGTGCCGGTCGAGCCCGAGGTGAACAGGAGCTTGGCGATGGTGTCCGGCGTGACCGCCGCGTGCGCCGGGTCGGCCGGTGTCGGTGCGAGCAATGTCTCGAACAGCGTCGTCGGCCGGCTGCGGATGGGATTGCGGGTCACGATGATCTCGATCTCTGGGCGCACCGCCGCCTCGATCGCGCGGGCGTAGCGATCGCCGTCGGCGGCGAAGACAAGGCCCGGGGTGATGAGGTCGATGATCGATCGCAGTCGGCCGAAATCCGTCGAGATCAGCGAATAGGCGGGCGAGATCGGGGCATAGGGAATGCCGACATACATGGCGGCAAGGCCGATGAGCGCATGCTCGATGTCGTTGCCTGAGAGGATCGCGATCGGCCGCTCGGGGGAAAGATCGCGCCGCAGCAGCGCTGCGCCGATGCGGCGGACCTCATCGAGCGTCTCGCCATAGCTTATCTTGCGCCAGCCCGACGCGGCGCGTTGCGCCAGGAAAGTCCGCGCGGGCGCGGCCGCGGCCCAATATTGCAGGCGCTCGGTCAGTTTGGCGGGATAGGGCGCGAGCGCGTGCGGCGACGTCAGGCGGATGGTCCCGTCGGGCCTGCGCTCGCTCATGACGTCGCGCGGGCCGAGGCGCACCGCGCGCACCGGCACGGGCTCAGCTTCGAGACGACGCGCTTTGACGGGTGTCGCCATGGCTCTTCAGTTGCGTACCGTCTTCGGTGCGCGCTTCTCGAGAAAGGCCTTGAGCCGCGCCTTCGCCTCGTCGTCGCCCTGGGCGATCGCTGAGATCAGCGCCTCGGTGACGTAGCCGCCGGCGGGGTCGGCGGCGGCAATCCGCGGCAGCACGTGGGTGACGGCGAAATTGGTCATGGGCGCATTGCCGGCGATACGCTCCGCGAGCTCGATGCCTTTGGCGAGACCAGCGCCGGGGGGAACGAGATAGTGCGAAATGCCGATCGCCTGACCTTCCTCGGCGCCATAGGTGCGGCCGGTGAGCATCATGTCCATCATGCGCGCGGTGCCGATGAGGCGCGGCAGGCGCACCGCGCCGCCGCCGCCGACGAAGATGCCGCGGCTGCCTTCCGGCAGCGCGTAATAGGCGGAGGCCTCCGCCACCCGGATATGGCACGCGGCCGCGATTTCGAGCCCGCCGCCGACCACCGCCCCGTGCAGCACCGCCACCACCGGCGCCTTGCCGAACTCGATGCGCTCGAAGGCGCGATGCCAGCTGCGCGAATGCGCGATGCCTTGCGCGATGCCGCGGGAGGTGAGCTCGCCGAGATCGAGGCCCGAGCAGAAATGCTCGCCTTCGCCGGCGAGCACCACGGCCTTGATGGCGTCCGGCAACGCGGCAAAGAACGCCTCGATGCCGAACACGGTTGGGTCGTCGATGGCGTTGCGCTTTTGCGCGCGCGCAAGAAAGAGCACGGCGATGTCGCCGCGGCGCTCGGCTTTGAGCGAGCGCGGCAGTTCAAGGTCGAAGCCGCTAGCGGATTTGCTCACGGCGATCCCCGCAGCTCTGAAGTCTCGCGTACGTTCGGTGACATTTCTCCGAAAACCGGTCAAGCGCTCACACCACCTCGTAGACGTCGAGCCGGACCGCGAGCTTCTCGCGCGCGCCGGTTCCGAGCGCCAGAACCCGGTTGAGCCAGGCCAGCGCCGGGTCGGCGGTCTCGAACCGCATCACGGTGCGGAAGTAATAGCGCGAAGGCGCGACCGCCTCGCCGCGGGCAAGCGCGGCGATCACCTCGGGCGGGCCGTGGCGCAGCCCGTCGCTGCGCACGAGGACGCGCGTGCCGCGATCGGTCTCGATCGCGTAGCGCGCCTTAAGATCGGTGACCCCGTCCGGCCGCACGATTTGCCAATCCGCGCCGGGCAAAATGCGGCCCTGAAGCCGCGGCCCCTCGACCCGGCCGCCGAGAATGTCGACCACCCGCCGTTCGCCATAAGGGGTCGTCCCGAAATGCCGGATGTCGGCGAGCTCGGCGTGGATGGTGAAGATCGGTGCTTGCGAGATCATGATCACCGCGGTCCTTGCGGCACGCAGCCGCGGCATTTGACCGTGCCGGGCATGACCCCTAAATGAAGCGGCGATCATTGGGAAGTGTCGGCATGTCCCGTTTCCTCCCGCTTGCCGCGGCCGTGGAATCGACCATCCGCGACGGCGATACGGTGGCCATGGAGGGCTTCACCCATCTCATTCCGTTTGCGGCGGGACACGAGGTCATCCGCCAGCGCCGCCGGCACCTTACGCTGATCCGCATGACGCCCGACCTCATTTACGATCAGCTCATCGGCATGGGCTGCGCCGACAAGCTCATATTCTCCTGGGTCGGCAATCCCGGCGTCGGCTCGCTGCATCGCTTCCGCGACGCCTACGAGAACGGCTGGCCGGCGCCGATCGCGATCGAGGAGCATTCGCACGCCGCCATGGCCAACGCCTACGAGGCCGGCGCGGCCGGGCTGCCGTTTGCGGTCTTTCGCGGCTATATCGGCGTCGATCTGCCGAAGGTGAACCGCAACATCAGGCACGTCACCTGTCCGTTCACCGGCGAGCGGCTGGCGGCGGTGCCGGCGATCCGGCCGGACGTGGCCGTGATCCACGCGCTCAAGGCCGACCGCGCCGGCAACGTGCTCATCGAAGGCATCGTCGGGGTGCAGAAAGAGGCGGTACTGGCGGCGAAACGCTCGCTCGTGACGATCGAGGAGATCGTGGAGGATTTCGGGGAGCGCAGCGCCAACGCCGTGATCCTGCCGAGTTGGAGCGTGGGCGCGATCGCTTGCGTGCCGGGCGGCGCGCATCCCTCCTATGCGCACGGCTACTACAAGCGCGACAACGCCTATTATAAGGCGTGGGACGCAATCTCACGCGACCGCGACACCTTTCTGGCCTGGATGAAAACGAACGTGCTCGAACAGGGACCCGAGGCTTTCGCCGTGCACTGCTCACGCCTGCGCGCGGCGGCGGAGTGAGATGCCATGACCTACAACGCCAGCGAGGTGATGACGATCGCCGCGGCGCGCGCGCTGCGCAACAACGACATCTGTTTCGTCGGCATCGGCATGCCGTCGGCGGCCTGCAATCTCGCGCGTCTCACCCATGCCCCCGACATTACGCTAATCTACGAATCCGGCACGATTGCCACCAAGCCCGACGTGCTGCCGCTCTCGATCGGCGACGGCGAACTGTGCGACACCGCGCTCACCACCGTGGCGGTGCCGGAAATGTTCCGCTACTGGCTGCAAGGCGGACGCTTCACCGTCGGTTTCCTCGGCGGCGCGCAGATCGATCGCTTCGCCAACCTCAACACCACGGTGGTTGGGCCCTACGACAAGCCGAAAACGCGGCTTCCCGGCGGCGGCGGTGCGCCGGAGATCTCCAGCGCCTGCGGCGAGATTTTCATCATCATGCGCCAGGCGCCGCGCAGCTTCGTCGAGAAGCTCGACTTCTTCACCTCGTTCGGCCATGGCGAAGGCGGCGACCATCGCGCGCGCATGGGGCTTGCGACCAAGGGGCCGACCAAGCTCGTCACCGATCTCGCCATCTTCGAGCCGGATCCCGTGACCAAGGAGATGACGGTCACCTCGATCCATCCGGG
>JAFAHL010000692.1 GCA_019237215.1 Hyphomicrobiales bacterium
AGCGTATTGATCGCGACGGCGATGCCGCTGGACATCGATCGGAAGATGAACAAATAGGTGGCATCGGCATAGATGGGAATGTGGGCTGTGTTGCCCTTGAGCACGTCGCGCTCCGTGTCGGGCGGGATGCCGACGACGGCGAAGGCATCGCCGCGGTCGAGCGCCTTGCGCCCTTCGGCAATCGTCTCGGCTTGCGCGACCACTCTGACAGCGCCGGTCGCGTCCAGGGTCTGCACGATGCTGCGGCTGAGTTCGCTGAGATCGTTATCGACCACGGCGATCGGGATCTTGCGCACGATCTGGTTGAGAAACGGCTGCGGATAATAGAGGCCGTAGACGAGCGGCCCCACCACCAGCAGCATGAACGCTCCGCGGATGCCGAGCACGCGCCGCCACTCGGCAACGAACGCTCCGCCCAGGCCGCGCGACGGGACGGAAGCGGCCGCCGGCTCCGCTTGCGGCGCCGTAGGGGGCGTGCTTGCTGCGATCGCGCGCAGGCGCAGGAACGCGAGCAGCGTGTAGAGCGCGGCGAGCCCCGCCAGCACGGCGAACGGCCGCGCGGATTCATATAGCGGCAACCCGCGCGCCGCCTGCCCGAGCAGCACGGCCATGTACCAGCGCAGCGGCAAAATGGCGCCCCACATCAGCGCAAACGCGCTCATGCCCAGAGTTGGAAATCCGACCCCGGCGTAGCCGAACGCGGGCGAGACGATGAGGCCGGTGAGACCCAGACCGGTCGCGAGATCGCGCACCAGAAGCTGCATCAGCGCTCCCAGGGCCAGGTAGCCGATGATCAGCAGCATTGCGGCAACGACCATCATCGGCGTGTTGCCCTTGAACGAAATCCCCAGCAGTCCCTCCAGGATCAGCGGCGTCGACAGCATGATGATTAAGAAGATGGCGAACAGGGGCGCAAGCTTGCCCACCAGGGCGACGATTGGGTTGCCGCCCGCGCAGGCGAGCCAGGTGCGCATGCTGCGCTGGCTGAATTCGGAGCCTACCGCATATCCGGCGGCGAGCGCGATCACCACATGCAGGACCATCGGCAATAACGTGCGCAGCAGGAACTGCGCGTAATTTTTCGCCGGATTGACCAGCACGATCGTCTCGGCGACGAGCGATCCGATCGCGGACGCTTGCGGCGCCCCGCGCGCCGCGGACGCGGCGCTGTCAACGGCGCTCGCAAGGCTATCGCTCAGGCCCGACAACGCCACCCCCGCGGCCGTAAGAAATTGCTGGTTATAGAAAGCGACCACCTGCGGGCGCCGCCCGGCCTTCAGGTCGCGCTCGAAATCGGCCGGGATGTAGACGGCGGCAATGGCATTGCCGCCGCGGATCGCCCGCGCCGCAGACGCGAGGTCGCTGGCGCGTTCGACGATGCTGAGATTGGGAGATGCGGCCACCTGTTGCACGAAGGCGCGCGAGGTGTCCGACCGATCTGCGTCGACGACGACCACCCCGAGTCCGCGGATGACCGGATGACTGAACACCGCGGTCAGGACTGCGAAGCCAAACAGCGGCACACCGAAGATCAATATGAGCGCCAGGTGGTGACGCCGGATCCATCGCCATTCGCGCCTGGCGACCAGCCAGAATCCCGGCTTCGGCGGCGCTCTCATTTACGCTGCTGCCAGTCCACGTACGCGCTCATGCCGGGACGCAGCTCCGGCACCTTCTCGACCGGATAGGCCCGGATCGAGAATGTCCGCAGATCGAAGTCGCCGGTGGCGCGGGTGGCGCGCCAGCTCGCATATTCGCCCTTGGTGGCGATCAGCCTCACCTCGACGGTGATGCGGCGGTCGGCCAGCGCCGGAATGCGCACGGCGAAGCGGTCGCCGACCTTCAACATCTTGACCAGGTCCTCGCGCAGGTCGAAGTGGACCCACAGGTCGTTGAGATCGATCAAGGTCACCAGCGGCACGCCCGGCGAGACGTATTCGCCGGGCTCTACGTTGCGCTTGTAAATCTGCGAAGGTACCGGCGCGTAAACCACCATCTGGTCGATGATCGACTGCACCGCCGCGATGTCGGCGACCGCCTTCTGCACGTTCGCCACGGCGATCTCACGTTCCTCTTTGGTGTAACCGTTGACTGCCTGCTCGT
>JAFAHL010000476.1 GCA_019237215.1 Hyphomicrobiales bacterium
GTTGCGGGCAAGGCGCGGGGCGACCGGCTCGAAATATCTCACTTTCCGGGGCGGAGTGCGGCGGGCCATTCCGATCCTCCTCGTTCGGTCCGATGCGGGACACAGGGTTGCTCTATTCTATGCCGACGAACGGTCAGGCCTGCCTGCGATCGCGTATCGGAAAGGTGTAAGTCGGGGAAAAGACCATGAAGGTACTGCTGACCGGGGGATCGGGAAATCTCGGACAGACCCTCGCACCCAAGCTGCTCGACGAAGGTGACACGCCGGTCATTCCCGATGTTCGAGCGCCGCCGACTTTGAGCGAGGGAGCCGTGTTCATCGAAGGGTCCGTTCTGGACCGCTCGACGCTGACGGAGATATTTCGCGGCTGCGACTGTATCGTCCACATCGCCGCCTGGCACGGCATCCACGAAAATAGCGGCGAAAAAAGCGCCTACGACCTTAATGTGCGCGGCACCTTCGAGGTTTTCGAAGCCGCCGCCTCCGCCGGCATCGATAAGGTCATCTTCATCTCCACCACCAGCGTTTACCGGCCGGATACGCGGTACGGCAGCAGTAAGATTCTCGCCGAACTGATCGCGGAGGATTACCGAAAGCACCGCCTTATAAACGTGGTTACCCTGCGCCCGCGGGGGTTTATTCCGTATTGGGACCGCGCGGTGTACGCCAAATACAGCGACTGGGCGCGCTGGTTCTGGAAAGGTGCGGTGCATATCAATGATGTGGCCGCCGCGGTGATCCTCACCCTCCATCTCTTATCCCGGCGGCAACTCGACCGGCAGCTCATCCTCACCCTCGACAGCGCCTATGAATACACCGACGCCGATCTCGATCATTGGGATGCCGAGGGGCCGGGCTCGACCTTCCGGAAATACTATCCCGAATATTATGATTTGGCGATCTCTTACGCGCTCGATCCGGCACTGAAGCCGACCAAGCTCGATATTTCCGAGACGGTTCGCTGGCTGGGCTACAAGCCGGCTTATAGTCTGGCAAATCTGCTGTCTGAACTCGCTGCCTTCGGCGATCGCGGACCTCCGCACTTTACCGGGAACTAAAGAGGCGCATGCACCTGCCGCATAACCGCTCTATTCCGCCATGGCGCGCTCCGTAGTGCGCCAGCAGCGCAACGATGCGGCTGCGCTGCCGGAATGGATCGCGCCGCAGCTCACGCAGCTGGTCGAAGCGGCGCCGAAGGGCGACCAGTGGCTGCACGAAATTCAAATATGACGGCTACCGCATGATGGCCCGGCTCGATCGCGGTCCGGTCAAGCTGCTGACACGCACCGGGCTCGACTGGACCCACAAATATCCGGCGATCGCCAAGGCGGTCGCGGCCCTCGACGCGCGCCAGGCCTATCTCGATGGCGAGCTCTGCGGCGTCGGGCCCGACGGGATCACCTCCTTCAACATCGTCCAACTCGCCTCGGATCGCGGCAACGCGGCGGCGCTGGTGTTCTTTCTGTTCGATCTTCTCTATCTCGACGGCGAGGATCTCCGGCCGCGGCCGCTAATCGAGCGCAAGGAGCGACTGCGCACCTTGCTTGCGAACGCCGGACCGTGCCTGCGTTACAGCGACCATGTCATCGGGCAAGGCCCGGCCTTTTACGACCAAGCGTGCGGAATGCATGTCGAGGGCATCGTCTCCAAACGCATCGACGCGCCCTACACGCCCGGCAATCGCGGGCTATGGCGCAAGGTGAAATGCCTTAACCGCGCGGAGTTTGTCGTCGTCGGCTGGACCGCGCCGGAGGGGAGGCGGCCTTATCTCGGCACGTTGCTTCTAGGCTATTACGATCCCGATGCAAAGCTGATCTATGCCGGGCGCGCCGGCACCGGCATGAACGACGCCGAGCTTCAACGGTTGTGGCGGCGTCTACAGCCACTCGGGACTGACAAGATGCCCCTCGAGGTCCCCCCGCCGCGATCCACACGTTTCGGATCGCCGCTCGTGTTGAGCCGCGTGCATTGGGTGCGGCCCGAGCTCGTTGCCGAGGTGAAGTTCCTGTCCTGGACCGAAGACAACCTCTTGCGGCAGGTCGTTTATGAGGGCCTGCGTGAGGACAAGCCGGCGAAGGAGGTGAGGCAGGAGGTTCCCCGGAGGAAATCCGGCGACGCAAATTAGCGCCGTGCTCAGCTACCCCATCAGCCAGAGCGCGATAGCAAAGCCGCGTTCCTCACCCCCGCACCCCCTTTCGGCAGGATGCACAACGTCCGACGATCGCCAAACCGTGGCGGCGTTCGATCCGGATGAAATGCTGGTCGCGCCGGCGGTGTCCGCAATGGCATCAACACTGCCGCTCTTGGCGGCTGCGCTCCCGGTCGGCCTCTGTCTCCGGTTCGGGCCCATACAAGGCGTCAGCAATGCGCAGCCGCGCGTCTCAGATTCGATAGTCGATCCAGTCGAGCGCACGCCAGACAAGCCGGCGGAACATCCTCACGCGCCGCCTCCCGGAGCGCGGCGCCGGCACCATTCGTCGCGCCCGGTGAACGGCACCGACGCGCTGAGCCGCTGCCGCCAGTGCGCCGCGTAGGTTTCGGCGACCTCCGGCGAGACGACCAGGTTGAGGTTTTCGGAATTCAGCGACGCGCCCTTGCTCCAATTCATCGAACCGAGCAGTGTGACCTTGCCGTCGATGACCATGGCTTTGGCGTGAGCGATCCGCACGCCGCCATCGATCCAGACCGACGCGCCGGCCCGGACGATCAGATCGACACCGGCATTGCGGCCGCAGGGCGTGGTCCTGTCGGCGATCACGCGGACGTCAACCCCGCGCTGCGCCGCGCGCGCGAGGGCCTCGGGAATTCCCCAACCCGTTGTCAGGCTGTAGGCGCTGACCAGGATCTCGCGCTCGGCGCCGTCCACGGCATCCGCCGCGAAGGCATTGCAGTTCTCTTCCGGAGCGAAGCACGTGGCGATCGCTGCGCCCGTCGTGATCGACGAGGCCTGCACCACGGGAATGGCCGCGCTGAAGGCGGCCAGGAGCAGAGCCGAGAACACGTTCTCAGG
>JAFAHL010000566.1 GCA_019237215.1 Hyphomicrobiales bacterium
CGGCGCCCTTCTTTTACGCTCTCGACGCGCGAGCGGATGACGCTGATCCGAATTCTCGAGGTGCTCGGCTACGGAGGCGGATACGACGCCGTCCGGCGATATGCGCGGCGCTGGAGCAAAGCGCATTCGAGTGCGACGGCGAGCGCCTTCGTCCCGCTGACCTTTGCGCCGGGCGAGGCTTACCAGTTCGACTGGAGCCACGAGATCGTCGTCATGAACGGGGTGACGACGGCGATGAAGGTCGCGCACATCCGGC
This sequence comes from Hyphomicrobiales bacterium, assembly GCA_019237215.1. GTDB lineage: Bacteria > Pseudomonadota > Alphaproteobacteria > Rhizobiales > Xanthobacteraceae > VAZQ01. Next base: position 257 of record JAFAHL010000566.1, read on the forward strand.
TCTGCCACAGTCGGATGATGTTCGTGCGCGCCTACCCGCGCGAGACGCAGGAGATGGTATTCGACGCCCACGAACGCGCCTTCGCGTTCTTCAAGGGCGCCTGCCAGCGCGGGATTTACGACAACATGAAGACGGCGGTGGAGACGGTCTTCGTCGGCAAGGACCGCCAGTACAACCGCCGCTTCCTCCAGATGTGCTCGCACCACCTCGTCGAGCCGGTCGCCTGCACGCCGGCGGCGGGATGGGAGAAAGGCCAGGTCGAGAACCAGGTGGGCCTCGTGCGCGAGCGCTTTTTCACGCCGCGTCTCAAGGTCAAGAGCTACGAGGAGTTGAACGCCTGGCTCCTCGACAAATGTGTCGTCTGGGCCAAGGCGCACGCTCACCCCGAGCAAAGCGGGCGGACGATCTGGGAGGTGTTCGAGGACGAGCGTCCGAAGCTCATTGCCTATCGCGGCCGCTTCGACGGATTCCAGGCGCTGCCGGCCTCGGTGTCGAAGACCTGCCTCGTGCGGTTCGACAACAACCGATATTCGGTGAGCGCGAGCGCCGTCGGCCGCCCGGTCGACATCCACGCCTACGCCGACCGCATCGTCATCCGCCAGGACGGGCGGATCGTCGCCGAGCACGAGCGCTCCTTCGGCCGCGGCCACACGGTCTACGATCCCTGGCATTACGTGCCGGTCCTGGCGCGCAAGCCCGGCGCGCTGCGCAACGGCGCGCCATTCAAGGATTGGGTGCTGCCGGCGGCGCTGGACCGCATCCGGCGGAAGCTCGCAGGCTCCGACGACGGTGACCGGCAGATGGTCAAGATCCTCGCCGCGGTGCTTACCGACGGTCTGCCGGCGGTCGAGGCCGCCTGCGCCCAGGCGCTTTCCGAGAACGTCCATTCGGCCGACGTGATCCTCAACATTCTGGCGCGCCGGCGCGATCCGGGACCGGCGCCGCCGATCCACACCCCCGCCGCGCTCAGCCTGCGCCATGCCCCGGTCGCCGACTGCGCCCGCTACGACACCCTGAGGAGCGCCTGACGATGCAGCGGACCGAAGTCCTCGACATGATGGGCGCGCTCAAGCTCTTCGGCATGAAGGCCGCCTTTGACGAGACGCTGGCGACCGCGCTCAAACGCCAGCATGAGCCGCAGCGCTTCGTGGGCGACCTCCTGCGCGCCGAGATCTCGGAGAAGCAGGCGCGGTCGATCAAGTATCAGCTCACCATCGCCAAGCTGCCGCTCGCCAAGGACGTCGACGACTTCGCCTTCAAGGACACGCCGATCAACGAGGCTCTCGTTCGCGACCTCGCCGGCGGCGCCTTCGTCGCACAACAGCGCAACGCCGTGTTTATAGGTGGAACCGGAACCGGCAAGACGCACCTGGCGATCGCCATTGCGCGAAGCTGCATCCGCGCCGGACGGCGCGGGCGCTTCTTCACCACCATCGACCTTGTCAATCGGCTCGAGGCTGAGGCGCGCGCCGGCCGGCAGGGCCGGATCGCCGACTATCTCACCCGCATGGACTTCGTCGTGCTCGACGAGCTCGGCTATTTGCCGTTCGCCCTGTCCGGCGGGCAGCTTCTCTTCCACCTCGTCAGTCGGCTCTACGAGCGCACATCGATCCTCGTCACCACCAACCTCGCCTTCGGCGAATGGCCGAGCGTGTTCGGCGACCCCAAGATGACGACCGCGCTGCTCGACCGCCTCACCCATCATTGCGACATCGTTGAAACCGGCAACGAGAGTTGGCGCTTCAAGAACCGCGCCTGAGCGGTGTCTGTGACCGGGATTTCGTGACGTCACGCTTCGGAGTGGACCATGCCACGCAAGTCGATCGGCGAGCGACCGATGACCAATGCCGAGCGCCAGGCGCGCTGTCGTGCTGCCCGGGGCTCTGGGACACCGGCAGTCCGGATACGGCGACCGCTTGATCATCGCAGTCGCGCCAAGCGTTGGTGCGACGCCATCTCCGAGCTGACCACGTTGCAGGGTCACTATGCCGCTTGGCTGGAAGCCCTGCCAGAGAACCTACAGGACAGCGCCACCGCCGAGGCGTTGCACGCGATCTGCGACCTCGACCCCCGGGCTTGACCCGGGGGCAATCGTTCCGCCCCGCGGGCTTCGGCCGGGATTGACCCGCTGCCCTTCAAGAACCGCGCCGGCTCCTCCAAACAACAGTTCCTCGCTAACCCGCGCTCGCCCCGGCTGCGCAACCCCGACCAGCTCCGCCGGGGCGAGCGCTGCCATCTCCGCCCTTCAGCAACAGTGGGTCAATTTTGGACGCCGATCGGGGGTCAAAATTGGACGCCGATTGACAGACGAATGCCGCGTGCGAACCGACAACGCTCCCTTCAACCTCGCCATCGTCAAGCACATCGCCCTCAACGTGCTCAGAACCGGGAAAAGCAAGGGCTCCCTGCCCCATGCGCCGCAAGGTCGCCTCATGGGACGAAAACGCCCTCGCCGCCTACATCGCCGCATGACCCGTTCCGTCGATTCCCCTGCCCATCCGGGTAGCGAGCTGGATTATCGCAAATGACTCTG